>NZ_SRLV01000061.1:0-51284 GCF_006518205.1 Myxococcus sp. CA005
GGGGCAGGCGGGCCGGGGAAGTGAACGGCGCGCTGGCGTCCGGCCCGCTGGACGGAGTGTGCTTCCGGGCCCGAATTATGGCCCGGAGCGATACCGCGGCGCTCGAGCACCTGGTGGCTGTCCGCCCTAACCTCGCGAAACTACGGGGGCTATGGTGCCAGGCGTGTGCATCCGCGCGCCAGGCAGGAGCTCCACGGGGAAAGTGACCAGGCCTGGCCAGGCGCGGCGAAAGTGAACGGCGAAACTGAACGCGAAAGTGCCCGCGTTCACTTACCGATGGGCACTTTCAATCGGGGTCGGCGGGGGCGCGACGTCCTTCGGAGGTGCTACGAGGGCGTCGTCCTTGGGGCTCTCCGGGGCGGCGGTGTCGAGGTCCTCGGCGTCGCTCGCCGTCACCTCCGCGTCCACCTCACCGCGCTCGGCGGGCGTCGTCTCACGAGCAGCGCGCAGGGCCTGGGCGTGTCGGGCCTGGAGGCCCTCCAACGAGAAGGTGGCGTGCAGCTCCTGGCGGGAGTCGGCGCCACCCATGACGAACTCCTTGAGCCTCACCATGGTGTTGAAGTCGGTGGGGTTGTCGACGCGCACGCGGCCCTCGGACAGCGCTTCCTCGAAGCCGAGGAGGTAGCCGTCAATCATCTTCAGGGCGTCGTCCTTGGAGACGGCGATGGCGTTGGCGCGCAGTTCAATCAGCTTCTGGTCCGCCTTGGTGGCGATGCGCGTCTTGGCCTCTTCGCGGCGGCGCAGGCAGTTGTGCTCCTTCGCGTAGTTGGCAACGAGCGAGGTGGCGACACCAAAGCGCTCGGCCAGCTCGCGGTAAGAGGCGTAGCTCGTCATGGTTGAGCCGTCGGGGAGCGTCTTCACGTCGCCGAAGACGAGGGCGCGGTCCAGCTCCTGGCGTGGGAGCGCGGGCTCCTCGGACTTACGGGGGCGGCCTGTCTTGCGCTTCGGAGGAGGTGGGGCTTCGGCCGGCGCGGGCGCTTCATCCAGCGCGGGCGTCTCGTCCGGCTGCTGGCCCGCGAGGAGGCGCTTTCGGCGGCCGAGGCAGTCGTGCTGCTGGGCGTACCGGGCGACGGCGCTGTGGGCGACGCCGAAGCGCTCGGCCAGCTCGCGCAAGGAGGGGAAGCGGCGCTTCACACGGCCCCGCGTGGTGGGCACCTCCTCGCCTTCCACGAGGAGCCTGTCCACCTCGTCATGAGGCAGCCGAGGGCCTTCGGCCTTGGTGGGGCGCCCCAGCTTCTTGAGGGGCTTCTTCTGGGCCATGCCTTCCCTCAGCAGCCTCCGGGGGGCTGTACTGCGGCGTCCACGTCCTGGGTGCGCAGGCGCTGCATCAGCCGCGTGCGCTGGCGCTTCAGCCGCTGGTACACCCGCTCGACCTCGGTGGTGTCGCCCTCGACGAGGCGGCTGACGTAGGCGCGCAGCTTCTCGCGCCGGACGACGGTGGCCATGAGGACCTCGACGTCGCTGCGAGGCAGCGTGGCCCGGGCGAGGTGTACCAGCACCGCATCCCTCCGCACGAAGCTCCGGCGGACGCTGGGCCGTCTGGGGCTCTCCACCGGCGTGGCGGGCCGAGCGTCGGGCAGCCACTCGGCGAGCTGCGACTGCGTGTACGTGTCGTGCTGCTCCGCGCGCTCCTTGCGGAGGTAGCGGAATACCTCGCGCGCTGTCTGCTGGCGCAGGCGGGCGGCAGTCCAGTCACCCCAGCGCGAGAGGGGGAAGGCGCGCGCGACGGACAGAAAGGTGGCGAGGACGAGCTGGTCGAGGTCCTCTTTGGGCACCGCGTTGCCGATGATGCGGCGGCGCAGACGCGTCAGCATGGGGGCGTAGGCGGAGGCGAGTGCAGCCGTCCACGCCGGGCTGGAGGAGGCCTGGATTTCGGCCACCAGGGCCCGGGTGAGGGCTTCCCGCTCCGGGTACGTCTCCTCGCGCGCGTCACCCAACGCGGCCAGCACCGATTCGAGCGTGGCATGGCGGGCGAAGGCCGGCCGCCGCGTGCGCGCAGCCGCGAAGACGGCCTGGTGCCGAGAGGCGAGCGCCTCCACACGCAGCAGGCCCAGGAGGTGGCCGAAGAAGTCACTCACCGAGGACGGGCCTCCCACCACTCGCGCACCAGCTCAAGGAAGTCATCCAACTGCATGGCGACGAGGGGTGGCTGCCCGTCGTCCTTGCACACGGCCAGCGGCCAGCGGCCCGGCGGGCACGTCTCCACCGCTTGGCGCATGGCCTCCCGGACGTTGGTGCGTTGGTGGGCCTTCGCTTCGACCCAGAAGCACGGCACCTCGACGTCGGACATCTCCTGCCCGGTGCGGTACTGGAGGCCGCGGCGGATGAGCGCCTCCGGCATGGCCTCACGGAAGCGGTGGACGAGGGCTCTCTCGAAATCGGCGCCTTTGCGGCGGGAGGACGCGCCACTCACGAGACACCTCCCGACTCCTCCATCAGCCGCTCCATGTGGCCGCCCCGGGCCATGCGCACCGCGAGGCAGCGGGCCACCTCTAGCGCGCAGCGAGCGTCCGCCATGGCACGGTGAGGCGTCGGCCGATGGAGGCCGAAGCGCTTGGCCAGGGCGTTGAGAGAGAGGGACTCCACCTCGCCGGTGGCGAGCAGCGGCCACGCGAGGCTGGCGGTGTCGAGGCGGTGGTAGTCGACGCTGGGCAGGGCCAACTCGGACCGGCGATACGACTCGACGAGGAAGCCCCAGTCGAAGCTGGTGTTGTGGCCGGCCACGAGGGTGCCCGCCAAGAGCGGCGTCACGGTGGCCAAGACTTCCTGGAGCGGCAGCGCGTCCCGCCACTCCTCGTCGGAGTAGCCGCACACGGCCAGGGCTTCGGGGTGCGCGTCGGCCAGCCGGGTGGGCTTCACGCGGGCCTCGTACTCCGCCAGCACCTTGAGGCTGCGGGCGTCGACGCGCAGCACCGCCACCTCCAGCACCTCGTGACGGGAGGCATCCAACCCCGTCGTCTCCAGGTCGACGAAGCAGAGCGTCCGCAGGTGCGGCGGGATGCCGGGGAAGAGCGGCGGACGGAGGGCAGAGACAGGAGTGGTGTCAGAAGCAGGATGAGCGAGCAGCACTATGCAACCTCTTTGGCCCAGAACCTGGGCGAGTGGTGTTTGGCGGCGAGGGAGTCCAGCTCGGCCTTCAGCAGCGCGACGCGCGCGGTGCCCAGGCGCTTGCCCGCGTCCTTCAGGAGCGCGTCGAGGGCCTTCTTCTCGACGCTGGCGAGGCGCTGCACCAAATCCTCACGGGGGAGGCCGGTGGCGGGGGCCAGCACCGCGACGGTGGGCTCCAGCGGGTAGTCGAGGCTGGTGGTGTTGAACATGCGGTAGCGCGTGCCGGCGAGGACGAGTTCGTCCTGCTCGGCAAGGTGGGCGCGGAGGACGCCCTCCAGCTCCGCCTTGCGCGCGCCGAGAATCTTCGCGAGGTGGGCGACTTCCTGGCGCTCCCGGGCGACGGACTCCAAGTCAGACGTGTCCTCGCAGACGACGCCACGCCGGCCCTCCAGCGCCTGGGCGTAGGCGGGGCAGTCGCGCCGGTGGTCGCAGTACACGCAGTTGGGGTTGAGGCGGGCGGGGAAGGACTCCGCCGTCTCCATCTGCTGGCCCAGCGTCTCGACGTAGGCGAGGGCGGCTTCCAACTGCTCCTCGGTGCGCGTCGTCTCCTGCAGCACGCCGTGGCGCAGCATCCACATGGAGAGGCGCACCTTCTTCGCCCAGGGCCACATGCGGCGCGCTGCGAGGGCGTAGAGGCTGAGCTGGAGGCTGGAGTCCAGCTCCTCGCGGGTGAAGAGCTGGTGGTTGGATTTATAGTCCATGACGTGGACTGTCTCGTCGTCCACCCAGTCGACGCGGTCGATGAAGCCCAGGACGGTGAAGGGGCCCACCGGCAAGCGGAACTCCTTCTCGACGGCAAGGATGTCGCGGCAGTCCACGCGGCCCTGCTGGCGGACGAAGTCCTGGAGGATGCGGAGGCCCTGCTGAAAGACGTCCAAACCGGAGAGGCCCGAGGCGGCCCACTCTTCACGGTAGAGCTGGAGGGCGCGCTCCTCGGAGAGGCGGCCCACGTACTCGGTGTCGATGACTTCCTGGAGGAGCCGCTCGAGGACGGCGTGCAGCGCTTTGCCGAAGCTCAGGGGGACGCCGGGCTCGGCAGTGCGCTTGTCGAGGTAGTGGAGCTGGTACGACAGCGGGCAGGCCTCGAAGCGGCTCAGCCGGCTGTATGACAAATGCTGGTTTCGCAGGGCGCTCATGACGTGGCCTCCGGGCCGGTGCGGCGGGCGTGTCGCGAGTCAGTCATCACGCTCTTTTCGAGAGACACATCAAGTCGAAGGGGACAGGCAGCATGGCCCGCTGCGTGTGTTTCACAGGCGCGGGGCACGCTCATGGCGACACCTCGTCCGCGGAGGCTTGCCGCTTCTCGAAGGACATGACGCGTGAGCCCGGGAAGGCAGACAGGACGCGCACCAGGGTGGCGGCGTGCTCGGGGGTGAGCTCCTTTCGGGCCTGGCCGGTGTAGGCCGGGACGAGCCACACCTCGCCGTAGGTCTCGGAGGCGAAGCACACCTCGGCGTTGAGGGCCCTGAAGCTGGCGATGTCCTCGTCGGTGAGGCCGCGCAGGCCGGAGAGCGGGGTCTCCGCGTCCAGCCCCTTCACATCGGGAGACGGAGCTGGCGGCGCGGGCCTGGAGGCGGGAGCCGGGGCGAGCTTCTTCGAGCCTGCCTCGGTCAGCGGATGGCCGAAGAGATCCACAGCGGCTGGAGCGGCCTTCACCGGAGGCGCAGGGACAGGTTGAGCGGTCACGTCACGATGAGGCCGGGCCTGCCGATTCACCTTCAGCCACTCGGTGCAGGTGCCGCCCACGCCGGGCAGGGTGCAGCCACCGCCAGGCCGGTAGTGCAGGCAGTGCTTGCCCTCGCCGCGGACATAGGCTTCGCACGTCACGCCAGGCGGACGCTGTGGGGCGGGAGTGGGCTGGAGGAGGTGTGTAAGGGCCATGCGCGGATGTCGGCGGCGCGTGTTTGCCGATACACCCTAAAAGCACCCCATCCCTTCGATTTGGGACAAGAAATCTTTTTGCCCGATTTCTTTTTTGATTTTCCCGGGGCGAACGACACGCGGCCATAAGGCAGAGCAAAGGCCTCCGGCGCGATTTCGGGGACATGCCGTCACCGGGTGGCAGAAAGGTGGCAGCCGGTGGCAGGCACTTTTTGAAAGACTGCCACGAAATTCCCCAGTGAAAACAACGGAGTGGCAGTGGTGGCAATGGTGGCAGTGTTTTTTGGGGTAATGCACCCTAGGGAGAGCGAGACTTCGATTCCCCTATTGAATAGTGCCATTCAAATATGCGCGCGCGTCACGTAGGGGTACCTGAAAAAAGACTGCCACCACTGCCACCAAGAGATAAGTTGTTGAAAAGAAAGAAGAAAAAGGTGGCAGGTGGTACTGCCACCCCTCTGCCACCCCTGCCACCTCTGAAACTTTGAGTGAAAGCACTGCTGCGGAATGTGAAGTGTCCCGGCCGGACCGACGAATCGCGGGGGGGAGTGAGGGGGATTGAGACGAGTCGCGGGAGTGACATGGCCTGAGGATGGCCTCAGAACGGCCGGAAACGGCCTCCTGGCACGAGAAAGGGGCAGGGGGGCGCCTTCCCCCCTGGGAGAGGGCTCTCGGCGATTCCTGGGGCTTGCTGGGCCGTCATCCACCTGTGAGGGCCGACGGAAGCGCCGCACCCCCCCTGCGCGGTGGATGTGATTGAACTGTGAGGAGACTGTGTTTCACGGAGTGCGCGTCCTGATTCATGGACGGCGCGTCTCCACCTGCGTGGATGGCGGATGGAGCCATTGGCGCTTCTCCCACCCGTGTAGAGGGTGCCCCGGGCGGTGTCGTCTCGGCATGAAAGTCGCAGAGCGGCGCTCGCATGTCCCCGACGCTGAGACAGCCGATTTTTTCACGTGACGGCGCCTTCGCCCGAGAATCAGGGTGCGTCGGCATAGCACTGAATTCGCGTTTGGCCGTGTATGCCAACACTCGAAGGCTGCATGGTGCGTGTCACCTGCATCCCGTGGAAGGGACGTGTGAATGTCCCCAGTATGGCGACGCCGGTACTGCGTTTGTGCGCGTTGTCGGGCTTCCCGCACTCAGGTTTCGACGTCTCGGCCGTAGTGTGCGGGCATGTATCAACGCGGTGGTATTGAGGGTTGTGGAGAAGGTGCCGTGAATTCCGGATTCAGCGAGATGTGTGGAGCGATTGCGGCCGGCCTGGTGCTGTCGGTGGGGTTGGGTGTCCAAGTCGTCGCCCGGCTTCAGGCCGACGCGTGGGGGCTGCCTTGTCCCGCTCCTATTGCCCCTGCAGTCGCCCCGATAGTCTCAATAGGGCTCGCTCGCTGCTGTCGCGGAGCCACTGGCCGCTGACTTGGGCCTGTGCCGCGTCTGGCCGAATCCCGATTGAGTCCCCACAGCGTCCTGGCGCTCCCACGAATACGGGAGCTGCTGGACGCTGACGTCGCTTCTCGTGTGGGACTCGCCACGCTTCCCCATTCCGCTGGCCCTTGCCGAGCGCTGGGCTGGGACGATGTGCGCCTGTGCGTAGATGCTGGAACACACTTCACGAGGAACTCGGCGTGTCCATTCGGACGGCCGAAGCGCAGCGCGCCTACCGCCTGCTGCGGCGCAATTGGGAGACACTCGAAGACTTCGAGCAGCCAGAGGCCCTTGTCGCATTTCTCACCGCGCGCGAGGGGGACTCCCACGTCAAGGACGCAGTGCTTGCCGGCCTCGTCACGCTGGCGCAGATGCGGGCGGAGTCCGGCTTCTTCACGGCGCTGTTGTGGCTGGGAGTATGGCCGGGGCTGGACGGCGTGTATCGCCGCTGTCTCAGGCGCTTTCGTGTCTCGCCCGCGGAGGTGGTTTCTGCGATTGCCGCGTCCTTCCTGGGACTCGTGGCGCGCGTCAACTTGTCCAGCGTCCAGCGGGTGGCAGCAGCACTCGTGCTGGGTACCGAGCGCGACGTCCTGAAGGCCTTGAGCAAGGAGCGAGGGGCCGAACTCCATGGCGTGTTGGCAGAGACGGGGAGCGGGGAGCCCCAACTGGACCTGCCGACACCTTCTGTGTCGCTCGTCCTCTCCTTCGAGTCGGAGATGGCGGAGCTGCGTGCATGGCTTCGCCCTCTTGTTGGAGACGACACGGAGCTGCTGGTGTCCGTCCTTCTCTATGAGGAGGGCTATGTCGAGGTGGGGGCGAGCTTGGGGCTTGCGCCTGCGGCAGTGCGCAAGCGCGTCCAGCGGGCCCTGGGGCGCCTGCGAAAAATGAAGAAAAAAATGCCCGGAAAATTTCGTTGTCCCAAATCGCTTCGCGAAAGTGCTTTTAGTAGTGGTGAGATTTGAAACAACCTGGACGGGATTGAAGTCGCAGCAGGGCGGGAGACGGCGCGGTGGCCTGCAATGTCAGGCGGCTGATGTCCCCGATTCATTGCTGCCGGGCTTTGACTGAAGGGCGGGCCCATTCTCGGGCCCCATTCGTGAAGCGCATTCACGCAGCCTGTCCGCCCCGGCGGACAGCGACGCCCTCGTATTGCCAACAACCTGGAAGGACTGAATGAGAACAGCCACGCGAAACAACTTCGAGCGCGATGAAACATTCGTGCGCTTCTTCGCGCGCATCGACGGACACCGCCTCCGGGTGGTGGGCCGGGGCGACTCAGGGCCGGAAGAGGAGGGCCGCAGCGCGTGCCTCTGCTGCGAGTGCGCCGGGGCACAGGCCAATGACTACATCCGCCTGCCAGGCCTCTTCCGCCGCTGGGAGATTCAGCACGTTGTGGATGCCGACGCGGACTTCAACGTCGAGCCTGCGGGCTGCGCGGAGGACGGCACCGAGTTGTTTTCCATGTACCGGCGCGCGCACCCCACCACGACGCATTGCCAGAAAGAGGAGTGAAGCACATGGCCAACATGTGGGAACAGACGGCCGCAATGGCCAAGCAGCATGAGCAGCAGGGCGGTGCCTGGCTGAAGCTCGCGAATGACGGGGACACCGCCGTCGTCGTCTTTCTCGGGGAGCCGCACCCGCGCGAGGTGGTTTTCGTCGACAACAAGTTCGTCCCCTTCGACGAGACGCTGAAGGCCCAGGGGCAAAAGCCCTCGCTGCGCGTGGCCCTCAACGTCGCCGTCTACGGGACGCGCGAGGTGAAGGTGATGGAGCAGGCCGTCACCTTCTTCAACACGCTGATGGAGTTGCGCGCGAAGTACGGGCTCGAGCGGTGGGCCTTCGAGGTGAAGCGCCGAGGTGCGGCCAAGGACACGAAGACGACGTACTCCATCCTCCCGGACCGGCAGCTCACTCAAGAGGAGATGGCGGCCTTCCAGTCGTTGCAGCAGCATGACCTGCCGAAGCTGTACGCGGCCGAGGCGGCTGGCGCGGCGAGCGGCGCGTCGCCTGCGGGCGCTTCCAGCGCGAAGCCCGCCGAGCCTGTCGACGTGAAGCTCGCGCAGGCGATGGCCACCGCGCTGAAGGCGCTGCCGCGCGAGGCGGTGGACAGGTTCCTCCAGAAGTTCGCCGTCCAGCGCATCCGGGACATCCCTGCGTCGAAGGGCGAGCTGGCGCGCGCCTTCGTCGACTCCCTCGTCGCCGAATACTCCGCGGAGAGTGTTGCGGACGTGGACCCCTTCGGGCCGTAAGCACGCCCCACTGAAGTTGGTTGCCGAAGCTGTGCGCGAAGGGGGCCTGTTGCGTGCCCCCGACGCGCTTCTCTGAGGAAGACAAGAATGGTGGAAGACTTCTCCGAAATGCGCGGGGACGGGGGACGTGTTGTCTCTCGCACCCATGACTCCAGCGTGGGGGCCGCGCCGTCAGCGCCTACGCGCAACACGAGCACGGGCAAGCGGACGCTGCGCGTGCGTGTGGATGCCGGGCTGCGGCTCGCGGCGGGTGACGTGCCGCCCAAGGTGCTGGAGGCCCTCTGCCGCGCGCTCTCCCTGCCCAACCCCGCGTATTGGAAGCTGGTGCGGCTGCGCAAGCGCCCGGGGGCGGAACCCCAGACGCTGTACTTCTTCCGCCAGGAGGGACGCGAGCTGGTGCTGCCGCGCGGGGCCATTCACCTGCTGCGAAGGGCTGCGGACGGGGCGGGCCTGACGCTGTCCTTCGAGGACGCGCGAGTGTTGCCGCCCAAGCGCCTGCCGAAGCTGCCGGAGGTGGCGCTGCGCGACTACCAGGCCGAGGCCGTGGAGCGGCTGGCGAAGGCCACCCAGGGGACGGCGGTGCTCCCATGTGGAGGCGGGAAGTGTGTGAAAAATGACTCCCTCATCTTCACGGACCGTGGACTGGTCACCGCCGCTGAGCTTGCCGTCGGCGTTCCCGAGGAACATGCGGCCTTCACGGAAGTCGGCGTGGACACGTCGACGGGTCGCGCAACCACGAACGCCGTCTACAACGGGGGGCGCTCACCAACGAAACGGGCCCGACTCGCTCTTGGCTATGAGTTGGAGGCGACGCCGGAGCATCCCATTCGAGTGCTGCGTGATGACGCCCTCGCCTGGGTGCGCATGGACGAACTCCACGTTGGGGACCGCGTCGCCTTGCGTCGCGGCAGCGAGGTGTGGGGACGCTCCTCTCTTCCCGAGGCATTCCGCTGGGTAAAGCCCAAGTATGCGGCGAACTTGAAGCTCCCCAAGGGCCTGGTGCTCGATGAGGTGGCGGCCGAGGCCTGCGGCCTCCTGGTCTCCGAGGGGACGCTCACCAAGCGCCTCGTGACGGAGTTCACGAACGCGGATGCGGACAATGTCGGGTTCATTTCTCGCTGGGCTGCCTCCATTGGCATCGACCTCAGTCGCAACGGGAGTGACTCAATTCAGTACCTCCTGTGCTCAGTCGTGTTGCGTGAGTGGTTGGCGTGGTTGGGGCTCGACTACACGAGGGCCGCGGGGAAGTGCATCCCACGGGCCGTCCGCTTCGGGGGGCGCGACATCATGCGCGCCTTCTTGCGCGGCCTGTTCGACGGTGATGCCTCCGTCGATCCTCTCAAGGGGGTTATCGAATTCTGCACCGCCTCCGAGCGAATGGCCCGAGAGGTCCAGGTTGCTCTCCTCGGGCTCGGGATTCTGGCGTCGCGCCACTCGCGCACCGTCGCGGGATACGAGCAGTTGTACTGGCGAGTGACTGTCAACGACGTCGCGACCTTCGAACGTGAAGTGGGGTTCTCATCGAACTGGAACAGACTTCGCCTCCGCGAGGCGGTGGCTCGTGCCGAGGGGCGCTGCAGAAACCCTAACGTCGACACTGTCCCCATCAATGGGCTGGTGGAGCGGCTCTATCGAACCGCCCAGAAGCAGTTGTCCTGGAGCAGCCAAGAGGGGAGGATTTTCGGCAACTACGTCCATGGAGAGCACGCTCCTTCCCGTGCCGCGCTCGAGCGGATGGTGCAGCGCTGGGGCTCGGAGTGCCCGACGGAGTGCCTGCCCATCGAAGCCTTCCTCGAACTTCCGGTGGCGTTCCTTTCCGTCGAGTCCATCGAAGATGGCGAGGCCGACGTCGTGGACCTTTCGGTGCCCGAGACGCACGAGTTCGTCGCCAATGGCGTTGTGTGCCACAACACGATGTTGGCTCTCGGTGCAGTTGCGCGCCTCCGCACTCAGACGCTCGTTCTCGTCCACACCCTGGACCTGGCCGAGCAATGGCGAGAGCACGTGCGCGAGCGCCTGGGCCTGGAGGCAGGCCTCGTGGGCGCGGGCGAGGAAGATGTGCAGCCCGTCACCGTGGCCGTCGTCCAGTCCCTCACCCGATGGGAGGACGCGAAGCTCGACGCCTTCCTCGGCCGCTTCGGCCTGCTCGTCCTCGACGAAGCCCACCACATTGGTGCAAGCGCTTTCCACCGAATCGTGGACCGTTGCCCGGCGCGCTACCGACTGGGCCTGACGGCGACGCCCGAGCGGGAGGACGGGCTGACGCCGCTCTTGCGCCTGTACCTGGGTGCGCCCCTGGCGGTGGTGAGGCACGAGGAACTCGTCGCGCGCGGGGTGCTGGTGGTGCCCGAGGTGCGCGTTGTGGAGACGGCCTTCGAGTACCCCTACGTCGGCTCCGCGGACTACGCGCCCATGCTGGGGGCGCTGGTGGAGGACAAGGCTCGCAATGACCTCGTCCTTGGCGCCGTGGCCCGCGAAGCATGGGCAGGCCACCTGTGCCTCGTCCTCACGGGGCGGGTGGACCATTGCGAGCTGCTAGCGCAGCGGCTGTCGGCCACGGGCATTCCTGCCGCTGCGCTGACGAGCGCGGTGCCGCGCGCGGAGCGCAAGGCCCTCCTGGACAAGGCTCGTGCTGGACGCGTCCGCGTCCTCGTGGCCACCAGCTTGGCGGATGAGGGGCTGGACTTGCCGCGCCTCTCGCGCGTCTTCGTGGTGTACCCCGGCTGCGCCAAGGGTCGCACCGTCCAGCGCCTCGGACGCCTGATGCGCCCGCACGAGGACAAGAAGAGCGCCGTCCTCATCGACTTCCTCGACAGGAAGGTGCCGCTCCTGCGGCGCCACCACGTGAAGCGCCGCCAGCAGTACGCCGCGGTGCTGGGAGTGGCGGCTGCGGCCAGCGCCCATTGAACCTCTACATGGAGTGAACACCTTCGATGACGACACCTTCTGATACCACTCCAAGCACTCCAAACCCCGACGCCATCCGCGCCACCTGGCGGTGGCTAGCGCACGCGCCGCATGGCGTGAGCGAGGTCCGCGTCATCCGCCCGGGCGGCGGTGGCATCGTCGGTCTGGGCTTCTTCGACGACGAGGAGGCCTTCGTCGCGGCCTGCGTGGCGGCCAATGCCGGCGGCAACGTGTACGTGGGCATTCAGCCGCGGCCCCGGCGCTTGCTCGAGCTGGCCCCCAACGTCCTGCGCCCCTTGAGGACTGGGGCGGGCAGCAAGGACATCGAGGCGGTGACGGCCACGGTGGTGGACCTGGACCCCGTGCGCCCCAAGGACACGGCCAGCACTGAGGACGAGCTCTCGCTGACGCTCCAGGTGGCGGAAGCCGCTGCGGCTTGGTGCGAAGCGCAGGGACTCGTTCGACCGCGGCTGATGATGAGCGGCAACGGCGCGCAGCTCTGGTTCGCCTTGCCGCCGCAGTCGCTGGAGGGCGAGAGCCACGAGCGCGTGCAGGCGGGCCTGAAGGCCTTCGAAGCCGAGGTGCGTGCCCGCTTCGCTTCCGAACGCGTGCACGTGGACTCCATCCACGATGTGGCCCGCATCATCAAAGTGGTGGGCACCGTCAGCCGGAAGGGCGCGGGGACAGCGGAGCGGCCTCACCGAGCAGCTCGGGCGCTCGCCGGCTTCGAGCGCGTGGAAGACGCAGGACTCCTGGAGCGCCTGCTGCGCGCGCCGGTGCAGCAGCCCGTGGCGAACCTGGCGCGTCCAGCCCAGGTGGCGATGCCGCTGGCGCCGGCTGCCTCGGCCCCGCAGGGGACGGTGAAGGCCCGCCGGACGGAGGCGGGGGAGTATGACTGGGCGCAGCCGGTGGAGATGTGCGGCCCGGTGCAGCGCCTGTGGGAGCAGGGGGCGGAGGACCGGAGCGTCGCCATCTTCAACATGGTGCGCTTCTTCGCGCACAAGGGCTTGGGCCTCGACGAAATCACCGAGCTCGTCCTCGAGTACGACCGCCGGGGCCTCGGGAAGCTGAAGGGGAGAGACGGCAAGGTGTACATCTCCAAGGCCTACGAAAAGGTGGTGGCCACCGCCCGCGAGGATGGCGCCGTGGCGCCGCCCTGCCACTCCCTCCAGGGCCTGGGCTTCTGCCGCGTCAACCGCGAGCCGGACGTGCGCTGCGAGCTGTACGACGTCGTCTTCGACATCGAGAAGGCCGTGGAGGCGCTCGCCACGGTGCCGGCCCAGGAGATGGCGTATCGCCTCAAGCCCATTCTGGAGGCCATCTCCCACCGTCCTCCGTCCGCGCAGGAGAAGTACCTGGGCCTGCTGGAGGTGCGCACCGGCCTGGCCGCGCAGAAGCTTCGGCTGTCCATGGCCCGCGCCGTGCGCACTTCCGCAGCGGGAGAGGGCGAGGAGGGCGCGGACTCCAAGGGAGGCGGGAAGAGCAGCAGCGGTGATGACACCATCGACGGCGAGGTGTACGAGGACGCGTACTGCTACTACACGGTGACGCAGCGCGGAGACGCGAAGGCGATTTCGTCTTTCACCTTCACGCCCAAGGCCGTCGTCGAAACCGAGGAGGGGGAGGTGTTCCTCGGAGACGTCCGCACGGACAAGGGCACCAGCGTGGAAGGGGCGCGGCTGCCGAGGCGGGCCTTCAACTCGCGCAAGGAGCTGCTACACCACCTGCCCTCCATCCACACGCAGTGGACGGGCAGCGACAACAACGTACAGGGGTTGCTGCGCGCGGTGGCGCGGCGTGCGGTGCCGCGGCTGCCGGGCACCAGTGTGCTGGGGGACTTCAAACAGGGGGCGCACCACGTGTGGGTGGCGCCTGGATGCACCATTGGGAAGGAGGGCTTTCTCTCCCCGTCGCCCGTGGCGTACCTGCCCAATGGGGCGTCACTCGAGTCGCGTGTCCGCTACGAGGCCACGGACGACGACAGCTTCCACGACGTGGCGCGCACGGTTTTCGAGTACCTGCCGCGAATCAACACGCCGCAGGTGGTGCTGCCCATGCTGGGGTGGTTCTTCGCCACGCCGCTGAAGCCGCGCCTCTTGGAGAAGGTGGGCTCCTTCCCCATTCTCTTCTCGTACGGGACGCAGGGCAGCGGCAAGTCCAGCACCTGCACGGAAGTTTTCTGGCCGCTGGCCGGCGTGCCGGCCTCGGACGCCTACAGCGTGACGGAGACGGAATTCGCCCTCGTGAAACTGCTGTCCTCGACGCGCTCCGTGCCGGTGGTGCTGGACGAGTACAAGCCCCATGACATGCCGCCGCCGCGCCTCCACTTGGTGCACCGCTACATGCGGCGCCTCTACCGCGGAGAGACGGAGGAGCGGGGCCGGCCGGACTTGACGGTGTCCACCTACCGCTTGCAGGCCCCGCTGTGTGTCTGCGGAGAGACGCGGCCCACGGAAGCGGCACTCGTGGAGCGCATTCTTCCCGTCAGCCCGGAGAAGGCGACGGTGCAGCAGCCGGCCTACCGGGCGGCCTTCCGCGAGGTGACGTCTGTGCGCCTGGCCCTCTTTGCCCCTCGCTACATTCAATTCTGCCTGGGTCGGGACTTCGACGCGGACTACCGCCTGGCCCGCGCCGTCGCGGACGACTTCGTGAAGGGGCGACAGGTGCCTCCGCGCGTCGTCGACAACGTGACGGCCATGCTGCTGGGCATTCACCTCTTCGAGCAGTTCGCCGAGGAGTGCGGCTACCCGTTGCCCGCCGACTTGGGCGCCCGTGAGGCCGTGGACGCCGTGCTGAAGGACGTCCTCGAGGAAGAGGAGGGCGTGCGAAACGCCCTCGACGTCTTCATCCAGAAGCTGTCCAACATGGCGATTCAGGGCGAGCTGAAGCACCGCGTGCATTACGCCTTCGTCGAGGGACGGCTGTGCCTCCACCTGGAGTCCGCCTACGACGCCTTCCGGATGTACTGCAAGCGCACCGACTACCGAGGAGAGATGGTGGACACGAAGGCGCTGCGACGCCTCATTCACGAAAACCACCGCGCGGGAGGGTACGTCGTTTCCCCAAGCGAGCGCGTCTGCTTCGCCGGCAAGTCCCTGCGCAGGTGTGCCCTGGTGATTGACGTCGCGAAGGTGCCCTTCATCTCCGCGGAGGAATTCCCGCACGTCGAGGAGGCAAGCCGTGGGTGGCGCGGCCAGGGCTATGGCTTCGCGGAGGAAGGGGCGTCCTGAGTGAGTGCTTTCGAGCGGGTGTCTGGGTGGAAACCCATTCTTGAGGTGGAGTCATGACAAGGCTGTCGCGTAGCAAGCTGTGGGCGGAGTTTCTTCAACGTCTGGCGTCGGAAATGGAGCCGCTGGCCCCCATGCTTCACCAGGGGCGGCGGCTGGTATGGCGGCAAGGGGAGTGGCTGAATTGGGTGACGCTCTCGCGCCACTCCTGGCCGGACAGGCATTTCCCCGAAGCGCCGCCGGTGACGCGGATTTCGATGAACCGATTCATTTTTGAACCCTCCGAAGCCATGCTGCGCCGGTTTGGCTTCAGCGGTGTGGGGCTCCCCTTGGGGGAGCGGCGTCTGCGCCTGGAGTGGACTGTCTACGGGGAGGAGTTGCTCGCCTTCGCGAGCTGGCTGCCGCTGCTGATTCGCGGCCGGCTGAATGCGACGGAGCCGATTCCGCTGCCCCCGCACCCGAGCCACGTCTTCAATGGGGGGCTGAGGAAGACAAGCTATGCATGGACGGCCACGGCGTGGGAGGCCTATGCGCGTTGGAAGCGAACGGATGCGAGCCTCCCATGCGTGGCGATTCCCGCCGGCCGGGTGAAGCCGGCAAGGGCCCTGACGAGAACACTTCGTTTGCCCCACTGAAGCGCTTCCCGCTGCGGCCCATACGGGCCACGGCAGGGAGGTGCTGCGATGCCCGGTGTTTCTCGTTTGGCGAGTGGGGTCGTCCTGGCGGGAGTGCTGCGGGTGCCATGTATCCCCTCGATTTCGCTCTCAGGCCTTTGTCATGACGATGGATACGCGAATGTCGAAGCAGCATGCGGTTGAGGTTTCAGTCGGGGGGCGACTCAGCACCCCGAAGCAGCGCCAGGACGACGCGGTGGACGTGCTGTCCGAGGCCCTTTGGGAGCTGTGGCTGCGTCGGCATGCGCAGCCGCAACGACAGACGCCAACGTGGGGTGCGGAGGAGAGCGCGCATGGCTGAGCCGCGGACTCTCGACTTGTCTTCTTCCGGGGACAGAGCGTCCATGGCTCTCGCCCGAGGGCGTGCTGCCCCGGACGAAGGAGACACCACCATGGCGAAGAAGGGGATTGCGCGGGCCGCGCGTAAGGAGCTGGCGGACGTGCCACGGCAACTGGCCGCGCTGGCCAGCATGTCGGTGCCGGATTTGGCGGCGAAGTACCTGGAGCTGTACGGCGAGCCCACGCGCAGCCGCAACCGGGACTACCTGAAGAAGCGCCTGGCCTTCCGGATTCAGGAATTGGCCGAAGGGAGCCTCTCCACGCGCGCCGTCGCACGCATTTCGGAGTTGGGCGACAAGCTGCCCGAGCGGTGGCGGATGCGACAGGTGGAGGAGACGAAGCCCTCCGAGTCGCCTCCTCCAGCCGCTGTGGACGGGCGCGCAGCCGCTGCGGACGGGCGCGACGTGCGCCTGCCGCCGCCGGGCACGGTGCTGACGCGAGTATTCAAAGGCGCTCAGCACCGGGTGACGGTGCGCGAGGAGGGAATCGAATACGAGGGGCAGCTTCACCGCAGCCTCTCCAGCGTGGCCAAGCTGATTACAGGCACGGCCTGGAATGGCTTCACCTTCTTCGGCCTTAAGGACGGCAGCCCGAAGGCGGTGACGCGATGAGCGGACCCGCCTTCTTCCAAACGTACATGGGCCAGCGCTTCTATGAGACGACGATGCCGCAGCTCGTCCGCCAACTAGGGCGTCTCAACGACAACGTGGAGCGGCTGGTGGCCGTCGCGGAGCAGCTCGCCGGGCAGAAGGAGGCCTCGAGCGCCGAGCCGGCACGCCCGACAACGACAGCGGGGACGGAGGAACCATGAGGAAGAGCAAAGCACCGCTCACCGAGGAGAAGCGCTGCGCCGTCTACACGCGCAAGTCCACCGCAGCGGGCCTGGAGATGGAATTCAACAGCCTCGACGCCCAGCGCGAGTCCTGTGTCGCCTACGTGCAGCGCCAGCCCGGCTGGGTGTTGGTGGAAGAGAGTTACGACGACGGTGGCTTCACCGGCGCCAACATGGAGCGGCCCGCTTTCCAGCGGCTGCTGCAGGACGTGGACGCGAGGCGGGTGGACGTCGTCGTGGTCTACAAGGTGGACCGCCTCTCCCGCAGCCTCCTCGACTTCGCGAAAGTCATGGAGCGCTTCAATGCGGCGGGCGCCTCCTTCGTCTCGGTGACGCAGAACTTCAGCACGGCGGACGCCATGGGGCGGCTGACGTTGAACATGCTGATGTCCTTCGCCGAGTTCGAGCGGGAGATGATTTCCGAGCGGACGCGGGACAAGGTGGCCGCCGCGAGGCGCAAGGGGAAGTGGACGGGAGGACGCGCGCCGCTGGGCTACGAGGTGAAGGACAAGCGCCTCGTGGTGAATGAGTACGAGGCGGTGGTGGTGCGGGAGGCCTTCGAGTTGTACCTCCAACACCAGCAGGCCTCGGCGGTGGCACGCCTCCTTAATGAGACGGGGCGCACGACGAAGCGGTACGAGGCCCAGAGTGGTGCCACGCGCGCGGCTCGGAAGTGGACGACGCAGGATGTGCTGCGCCTCTTGAGGAGTCCCCTGTACGCAGGCTTCGTGCCGTATGGCGACGAGACGCACCCGGGCGAGCACCCGGCGCTTGTAGACAGGGCCACCTTCCACCGGGTGCAGGACATGCTGGAGAGCCCCGGCATTCAGTACCACGGGCGTAACCCCGACTACGTGCTGCGAGGGCTGTTGCGCTGCGGCCTGTGCGGCGAGGCAATGACGCCCGGCAGCACGCGCAAGGGCGAGCGCGAGTACCGCTACTACCGCTGCGTCACCCGGGACAAGCAGGGGAAGGAGGGGTGCCGGGCCGCTCCCCTTCCGGCAGCCGCCCTGGAGGACTTCGTCGTCGCTCAGCTGCGGGAAGTCTCGGTAGGTGACGGCTTCGCTGCCCAGGTGCATGCCCGCCTCACGGCGCGGCTGGAGGAGAAACACCAGGCCCTGCGCGCCGAGCGCGCGCAGTTGCCGAGGGACTTGGCCAAGCGTGCTGGGGAGTCCGCGAAGTGGGTGGACTCCCTCTCCAAGTTGGAGGGCCCAGCCCGGCGCCTCGTCGAGGAGAAGCTGACGGCCGCGGAAGAGGAGGTCGCCGGCATGCGAAAGCGGCTGGCGGAGGTGGAGCGCGCCCTGGACGCCATTGAGGGGGAGAGGGTGGAGGCTGCGTGGGTGGCCCAGGCCCTGGGGAACTTCGACGCGGTGTGGGACGCCCTCACCTCTACGAATCGGGGGCGCCTGCTGCGGGCCCTCGTCGGCCGGGTGGTGGTGAACGAGGCGACGGGCAAGGTCGACGTGCATATGGCCCACGTTGGTGAGGCCGCAGTGACTGGGCGCGAGGAGGTGGCGGCGTGAGCGCGAGCCCCGAGTCTCAGCCGGCGGAGGCGGGCCTCGTCAGCGCGCACTTCCACCGCGTGCGTCGCGCGAAGGTGGTGCGCCTCCGAGGGGGGGCGCCACCCCCGCCGCGAGAGGTGTCGCGCCGGCCGGCGCACGTCGCGCGAATGCTGGCCCTGGCTCACCATGTGGAGTCCGCCATTGGGCGGGGCCTCGTGGCGAGCGCAGCGGACGTCGCGGGTCAACTCGGCTTTACCCGAGCGCGTGTGACGCACCTGCTGGACTTGCTGCTGTTGGCGCCCGACATCCAGGAGGAGGTTCTCTTCCTCGAGGCGGTGGAGGGAGAGGAGCCCCTCAGCGAGCGAGGACTCCGGGCCATTGCACACTCGGGGACGTGGGAGGAGCAGCGCGAGCAGTGGCGTGAGGTGAAAGCTTCATTTTGAGACTGGAGTCCGGATGTCTGGACTCCTTGGTGTAGCGTGAGTGCAAGAGGCTGAGTTGTTGTCCGCGTTGAGAGTGCGCGGGCTGTACGGCCCGCGCGGAAAGTGAGCGAAGACACATGCAGAACGACATGAAGGGCATCATCCAGGCTGCGGTGGCGGAGGCGGTGGAGAAAACGATGAGCCGGCAACTGGAGCTGCAGGAGCGGCAACTGGAACTGCTGGGGAAGATTGCGCAGTTCCTGGGCATTGAGTCCGGCTCGGCTCATGCGGCGTCCGCGCCGAAGCGGGCCCCCGTACCGTCTCCCGCGTCGAAGCGCATACCCGCGCCCGCGCCAACGTCCACGCCGAAGCGCACGCCCTCGGTGTCCGTGCGGAAGTATGTGAGGCCGGAGGCTGCGCCGAAGCCCACGCGGGCCGGCCCCGCGCCCCAGAAGAGCCGGGGGCGCCCGCGCGCAGCGGGACGCACTGCGACGGCCGCAGCCCCCAGCGCCAGTCCCAGCCCCGAGGCGCCCGTCTCCTTCGCGGTGGGACAGGAGGTGCGCTACAAGCAAGGGCGGGGCGCCTTCACGGCGAAGGTGAAGGCCGTCGACGAGAAGGCGAAGACGGTGACGGCGGAGCGCGTCTCCGACGGCAAGCAGGTGGTGCGCCCCTTCGACAAGGTGACGCCCGCCTGACGCGAGCTGCGGGGCAGGGTTGAGTTGAAGAGCGTGGTTCTCAGCCGACAGAAGCCCCAAGAGAAGTGCCTGCGGGACTACACGGACAGCATGGTGGTGGAGGCCACCCGCATCCACCACCATGCTGTCCGCAGAAACGCAGCAGCGATTCTCGGCGGGGCAGTTGTCCGAGTCGGATGTCTTCTGTGGGGCAAATCTGCCCCGTCCCGAATGTGCAGACTACCGACCCCGGAGTCGTAAAGGGGTGCGTCTAGCGAACACTGCCCGGGTGGAAGCACCCGGTGCTCGCTCTCCTTGCTGATGCTCGTCCGCCATGGCTTCGAGCTGCCCCTGTGCAATGGCGCGGTAGTGAGGCACGACTTCCACGGCGAGCACGTTCCGCATCTCCTGGCGGGCGCTGTCGAGGTCCCCCTTGTCCTTGTGCTCGTACATGCGGTGCAACGCGTCCATGAGCCGGCGAGTGCCCTCGCTGATGCGCCGAGATTCCTCTTGCAACAGGCCCAGCGCTCCCTCTTCCGTGGCGAGCGCGCTCTCGACTTCGCTGGCGCTGATGCCCACCTCTGCGGCCGTGCGCCTCAGCAGCGCCTTCTCCTTGCGCGTGAGGGCCACGCGCTCTCCTTCGGTGAGGACGCGACGCGCCAGTGTGCGAATCGGCCCCCAGTCAATGGTTTTACTCACGATGCATGTTTCCTTTGCGGGCTGCCCAGCCCGGCGTGTGAGGCCGAGGCTGGGGTCTCTTTCACCCCGGATAGGCGCACTTGGGGCGGCCTGTCCGCTGCGGGTGGCAGAGGGCTTCACAGCTTCATAAGGGTCATGTTAATTCGACGGTCGAGTCAACTGGACCTAGCAAGCTTCGGGAGAGTTGCCCGCTACGGCGAATGTCGGTGACGGTGGGGCCGCGCCCCTTCTTTCAGGAGGATTCACAGCCATGACGAAGCGTTCGGAAGATGAAGTGTCGACGGAGGAGTTCCCGCCCCGCCCCCCCACACCGCCCAGCCCCAGCTCGCCGCACTTCCTCTTCGTCGTGGATGACGTTCGCTACGAGGCGGTGGGGGAGCTTGAGGTGCGGTCGAATGGCGAGAAGCTCCTGAAGGCGGAGCGGCGAGTGGCGGATGGAGTCCTGGCCGGCCCCTGCCTGGTTCGCCGGATTGCCACCCCCTCCACGTACATGATGCGCACGCGGCTGATTGAAGAGGTGCAGTTGGCTTTCCGGCTCAACCACCCCAACATCGCTCAAGTCTTCCACATGCAGGTGGATGAGGAGGCGGACGCCCCCTTCGCAGTCATGGAGTACGTGGGTGGGCCCTCGCTGGAGACGCTGGTGACTGCGGCGTTGGTGCGAGGCAAGCCCCTCTCGGAGGGATTTGCCTTGTACGTCGGGGCGGAGGTGGCGGACGCGCTGCACTACGCGCACACGCTGACGTCGGAGGAGGGCGTGCCCCTGGGCATTGTCCACCGCGACGTGAGTCCCAGGAGGCTTGCACTGGGGCCGCATGGAGAGGTGAAGGTGCTGGACTTCGGCGCGGCGTACTCGCTGATGGTGGGGCGGGAGGAGTCGCCGGAGAATCTGCTGCGGGGGGACGTGGCCTACGCCTCTCCGGAGTACCTGCGCAAGGAAGGGCTGACGCCGCGCTCCGACGTCTTCAGCCTGGGGGTGTTGCTGGTGGAAGTCCTCACGAGCAAGCACCTCTTCGAGGTGCATGACGTCCCGGTGGTGGCGTCGAAGGAGACGCGGTTTGTCACGGAGTCGCCGCCCACTTTGCCGCTGCAGCAGATGCAGGCCCTCATGGAGACATTCACTCCGGATGTCGTCGAGAAGGCGGTGGCCCACCTCAGTGAGGACCTCAAGGCGGTGTTGCACACGGCCCTGCGCCTCAACCCCGAGGAGCGCTTCGCGACAGCGGCGGACATGCGGGATGCGCTGCGTGGTGTCGCCCACGCCCAGCTCCGTGCGCCCTATGGGCGCGCGGAGGCCGCCAAGGAGGCCGCCCTCGTGGTGTCCGAAGGCGGGGTGCTGCGGGACCAGGTAGAGTTCGGCGAGGCCGGCCTCTACCCGGATGGGCTGGAGAAGCACGAGCTGGGACTCCCGAAGAAGGAGTAGGCCGCCGATGCTCTGCTTTCGCCTACTGCGCAATGGCCGGCACGTCGCAACCGCGGGGGTGTCGGGCTTCGGTGTCGTCTCCACCATTCTGACGTGGGTGCGCCGCCCCGATGATGAGACGCGCGACAACCCGGAGGTGGACCTCCACCTTGGGGGCTCCGTGGGCAGGGAGTACCGCGAGCACCTGAAGTGGTGTTACGCCAAAGATATCCGTGCGGGCGACGTCCTCACGGTGGAGGTGCGTGAGGACTTGGAGCCTGACCCTCCGAAGGAGAGACGCCTCGACGAGGAGGCGGGGCTGGATGATGTGGCCCGCCTCCAACTGAGGAAGAAAGCCCTGGAGGCGCAGCTCGCCGATGTGAATGAAGAGCTGGCGGAGCGCGGCGCGGCGTAGCGGGGGGCCTCCTCCTTCGGACAGGGAGGCGCTCCGTCATCGCCGGAGCCGCTCGGGTTGAGGGCGAGGGTTCGGTGCAGGGCCCCGAGGCATGGGGCCCTGCACGCCGGGCCTGCTCCTTTCTCGGAGACGCCGGAGCGCCGGCCGCAATCTGCCTGGCGCTGGAGGGGCGGGGCCTTCGGGGCGCTGCTTCAGCGGGCCAGCTCGGTGGTGATGCGGACGAGGGCGTCCAGCTTCGACGCGTCGAGCTTCCGCGCGAGGAAGATCAGCCGACGCAAGGTGACGTCGTCGTCCGGCCGTGTGGGACTGCCGCTGCTGGGGGACTCGGTGAGTCCCATCAGGTCCTCGGGGCTCACCATCAACTCGATGCACAGCTTCTTCAGCGTCTCGACGCTGGGAATCATCAGCCCGCGCTCAATCCGGCTGTAGACGGCAGAGGCCAGCCCCACGCGCTCCGCGACTTGGACCTGCGTCAGACTCATCTGCTCCCGAGCGAGGCGGGCGATGCTTCCAAGGTGCGCTGCCAGCTGTTGGTTCATAGGTACAAGGGAGTATACCTGAGTTGCGCGTTGTCGAGGGAGTACAATCCATCAGCGCTCACCCGACAGGAGCTGAATGAGGGCAAGGGCCTGGCGCCCGTTCAGCTGGCGCACGCGGCGTCGCAGGGCGTCCTTGGCGATGGCGCTCGTGCCCGGCGGCAGCGAGTAGGAGAAGCCCAGCAGCTCGTTGGGGGTGGTGCAGACGGCGGTGCACAGGCGGTATAGCGTCGGGACGCTGGGAAGCATCAGTCCCCGCTCGAGCCGGCTGTAGGCATTGCGGGAGATGTTGATGAGCGTCGCTACCTCTGTCTGCTGCAAGCCCGCGCGGAGGCGGGCCTCGCGCAGGGCCTCGCCGAGGATGACAGGCAAAGGGCGGGCGCGTCTCTTCGGAGGGGCGAAGGTGAGGGCGTCAGGGGGGATGTGCATATCAATGAAACTGTACCTGATAGTCTAGTTGATATCACCTTGACAGCTGAGTCGGAACCTTTCGGGGCTGTGGTTGGAGGTGGGGGAGACTTCGCGCGATTTCCCCGGGCTTCTGGTAACGTGGGCCGGCGCCGGGGAGGGCGTCGCATGCGCGTGGCCGCAGTCCTGCTGTCCTACAGAGTCTCCAGGAGGAAGTCGCCATGAGGGACAACGGCCCCCCGGCCGTCCTGTCCCCGGGGGACTCGGTCATGGGCTACACGGTGGTGAGGCAACTGGACCGAGGTGGCTTCGGCACCGTGTACCTCGCGACGAACGGCGGGCAGCCCTGTGCGCTGAAGCTCGTGGAGCGGCAACGCGTGGAGGGGCGGGTGGAGAAGGAAATCTCCATCCTCTTGCGCTTGACGCACCCGAACGTCGTGGGCATTCGCGGCTTCACCTACTGGCAGGCCGAGCAGCGCGACTTTGCCCTCATCTTCATGGAGTACGTGGAGGGGCGGAAGCTGAGCGCGTGGGTGAAGGAGGAGAACCCCTCGGCCCGGCGAATCGCGAAGGTGACGCTCGACATGGCGCGGGCGCTGGAGGCCTCGCACGAGGCGGGAGTGGTGCACCGGGACGTGAAGGACGCCAACGTCATGGTGCGCGATGCGGACGGCCTGGCGGTGCTGGTGGACTACGGCATCGGGGACTACGCGGGAGCCCCCTCCGGCATCACCCAGTCCATGCTGCCGCCGGGGACGATGGAGTACCGGCCCCCCGAGGCTTGGCTCTTCCTGCAGAAGAAGTACTTCGGCAAGAAGGTGGGCGCCCGCTACGTGTCCGCCCCCTCGGACGACATGTGGGCCCTGGGCACCGTCCTCTACCGCCTCCTCACTGCGAGGCTGCCCTTCGACTCGGGGTCGGAAGCGGAGTACGTCCAGGCTGTCATTGGCAGGACGCCTGTGCCCCCTCACCACGTCAACCGCTTCGTCCCGGAGCGGCTGGGCATGTTGTGCATGCGGCTGCTGGAGAAGGACCCTGCTGCGCGTCCCGACGCGAGCACTGTCTGTGCTGCCCTGGAGGCGCTCCTGTCCGGGGCGGAAGGGGAGGCGTGGGACACGCCCTTGTTTGACGCCTATGGCCCGAACTCGGCCACCACCGAGAACGAGGGCAAGGTGGACAAGCTGGCGCGGTGGGCGAAACGGCCCCTGCGCCAGATGCGCCGTGGCAAGGCGCCGGGGCCGGAGCTGCCGGAAGTCCCAGGCGAAGGTAGGCCCGCGGCATTGCCGCCCGAGGCCCCGCTGGTGCCTGCGGCCACGCGGCCCGTGGAGGCGCAGCTGCCGGGCTTGGCGCTCGAGGCCGGGGTGGGGGCGGAATCCGCCATGGAGGCGGACGGCGCGCTGGAAGCGGCGCTCGTGGCCCCCGTCGTCGAGGCAGGGCGGCCCTCGGTTCTCGCGCGACTCCGGCTGGGGCGTGTGCTGGGAGCGGGGCTGCTGGCCATGACCCTCGCGTCGGGGGCGTACTTCTCACTGCGGACGGACTCACCGCAGCCGCAGGCTGTCACCGGCCAAGAAGTAGCGCCATATATAGAAAAACCTCAAGCTGCCCCGGCCGCAGCTCCCACCGGGCCGGAGGCAACACCTGCGGCCGTCGCGCCCCCTGCGACGCTTCCCGAGGTGACTGCCACCGTGACGACGACGAAGAGTGACTCCCCGACCTCCCCGCCAGTGCCTGCCAAGAAGGCCACGAGGAGCGTCAGCAGTGCCCTGGCGACGACGGCCCTCTGCGCCACGTTCGCGTGCACCGGCGCCCAGGTACGTCCGCCACCCGAGCCCGAGGACTGCCCAGAAGGAGCTGTCGAGACCATGGCGAAGTTGGGAGTCAAGGTCGGGTATTCCCATCCTGGTGGATTCCCTATCAAAGGGGAGTCAAGGGTCATCTCCGTGCGAGAGGGGCCAACGCAGATCCGCATGTATGGGAAGTGGGGGAAGCTTGGTGATGGAACGGTATTCACCGGGCGCCTCATCCTGGGCGACCGCGTCTACGGTCGGCTGACGCGAGCACGAACTCGCGAAGGGACCTTTCCCGTGTGCTTGGAGGTACTGTCGACAGGTGGTGCGCGTGGCCTAGAACTGGAAAGTGGTGGTAACGACTCCAGCAAGATCCGCGTCTGGTCTGACCTTGAAGTAAGGGCGGTGCGCGAGTTCGAATGAGGCGCTGACTCTCACTTCATGAACTGCTGTTGCCAGCATTGGGGCTGGTCACGCTACGGAGCATCAACTGCGTGTCTTCTACGTTTGCGGGGTTCTGCTCGTGTCTTCTTATTCTGGGTGGGGTGGCTCATGCCCAATCGGCGAACTCCGCAGCGAATAGCGTGATTCGTCGTGTCGAGTTGGTGCCAGAGGACTCTCGAACAGCGGTCGAAGTCGAGGTGAGTCCTGGGCTTTCAACCGGCCTCTACTTTGATTCGGAGCTGAGGCGCGAGCGCATTGATCTGGAAGGGCGTGAGCGGTTTTCGCTTGTGGACATTGGCACCGCCACGCTGAGGCTCGTGCCGTCGGATCGTCTTTCTCCCAACGAGCGACTCCGGCTTACGGTGCACTTCCAGGATGGCGCAGTCCCGGCAAGCGCCACCTTCTTGTTGAATGTGCATCCTGCGAAGGCTGAGCCTGTCGTGGAAGTGTCTCGCAGGCGGCGGACGGTAGAGTCGTACCAGCAGGAGGCGCGGGAAGCGCGGGCCGAGGCGGAGCGACTGCGCGATGAACTCAATCGACTCCGAGCTGAACGAGGTGCTCCAGGAGGGCTGACAGGCCTCATCTCCACACAGGTGATGGCGCGGCAGGGCGTGGAGGCACGCGACCTGAGCAGTTCTGTTGTTCGCACGCCCACTAGCGCATTGGCATTGCGCAACGCCTACAGTTATCGCTCCCTCGAGCGAGTTGCGCTTGAGGTTTGGTTGGAGGCTCCGCCGGGGGCGCAGCCGTGGACGGCAAGCGGGGCGTCGCTGAGAGGCAAGTCAGGCGAAGAGTTGACGGTGCTGCAAGTGTGGCAGGCCGAACCCGCCGCCCCCGGGGTGCTCCGGCAGGTGGTTGTTGAAGCGCAAGGTACTCCCGCTTCGATCCGAGGCCCCTTCACCCTGAAGCTGTGGGAGGCGAATGGCCCCCGCACCGTCACCCTGGGCAACGTCACCTTCCCTTAACCCAGCGAGCGCTGCCTCCAAGCCCTTTCATGGGTTTCCGGCGTTTGTGAGCTTGTGCGAATGTCATTCCAGGGTCAAATGGACTGTATTTAAATGGTGTAGTCCATTCTGGCGTTCCCTGGAGGGCGATGTGTTCCCCACTGTGCTGCGTACATGCGCGCGGCTGCGCGCTTCCTTGGTGGCTGTGGAGAGCGTCCGGAGGGCGACGCGCTTGATCCACCTTCCTAACCCCGCATCGAAGTAGGCGTTGGGCTCTCGCGCTGCGCTGAGGACCTCCCGCACTGCCATGTGAGGCACGTGCTGACGGTCATCGTGCGCCGAGTAGCCGTCATCGGGCTGCGTGCCTGACGGACGCTGAGGAGCCCTTCCTCAGTCATCTCTATTTGCACGTTTGGAGTCATGAGCGGAGCCGGACCGTCCTGGCGCCGTGGCGTGACACGTGTGCCTGCTGTTGGGAAGGGCCGGGGCTTCCTGGTGCCGTGGCGTGACACGTCTGCCCATGACCAATCGCGGTCAAGGTGTCGGTGATGACCTCAGTGCAATGCATCTACCCGTGGCTCGGCGCCCTGTCGGACCTGTCGGGGAAACTTCGTCCTTCCGACTGAACGGGGAGTTTCATAGGAGGTGCACATGTCTCTGAGTCGATGTTGGGCCGCGACGCTGATGCTGCCCTTGTTATTGCCCGGGATGGGGTGGGCGAAGGAATTCGCGGAGCCTCAGGCCGGCGAGGACGTGACCATGCCCGCCGGAATGCAGGAGGGCACTCTACATCCGCGTCCTGACGAGAGCAGGCCACCTGAGCGAGGTGCGCCATCTGAGGTCGCGCCGACGCCGCCAGGCCGGGCCCCTGCCCCTGCCCCTGACGAGTTGCCCGTCCTGCTCCCTTCGGCTGCGAGGTGGGGCTACCTGCTGCGCTTGGAGGCCACCACGCTGACGCTACTGCCCAGGCGAGGTGTTGGCGAGGACGAGGGCTTCATTCAACTGGAACCGACGCTGGTGATAGACGGCGGAGAGAAGTTTGGCCTCAACGCGGGTGCGCCAGTGCGGCTGCGCATGTGGGGAGGGGGAGAAGGGGCGGGCTTGGTTCGAAAGGAGGACTGGGACAGCCTGTCGGACTGGGGCCAGTTGGTGCGCGCCCTCAAGCTGGGCGCGGACACATCCCCCGTCGCGCTGTGGGTGGGGGCAATGGAGGGTTTTCACCTGGTATCCGGGCACCTGGTGCAGCGCTACTCCAACCGCACGAACCCAGACTACCACCCTGCGGGTGCCCTCCTCACCGGCACGCTGGGGCCTCTGTACATGGAGGCATTCTCCTCTGATGTGCTGGGAGCCCGTCTCATGGGTGGGGAACTCGAGTTGGACGTGCAGCATGTCCTCTTCGGCCGGCCGAAGCAGCCGGGGCGCTACACCCTCTCGCTCTCCGCCATTCATGACTGGGGACGTGGGGAGGTGAAGTCGGCCGAGGTGACGCTGGCGCACCTGGACGCGACGGCGGTGGTGCTGGTGCAGCGCAAGGGGCGGCGCGCCCTGGAAATGCACGTATTTGCCGGATGGGGCGGCCGTCCCGGTGCAGGAGGTGCCTGGGGCGCCGTGGCCGGCGTCGGTGCAGACGCGGTGACACCGACACTGGACTTGCGGCTGCGGCTGGAGGCACGCCGGCAGCATGGAGGCTTTCGGCAGGGTTATTTCGGCGCGGACTACGAGTTGGCGCGGTTGCAGGCGGCGGGCACCTCGGGCCTGCCGTTGGCCCAGGCGTCCTTCCCGGAAGGGTACTCCGTGTATGCGGAAGCCATGGTGGCATGGGACGCGGTGTTGCTGGGCGAGGTATTGCAGCGCCACCTGCACCTCTCCATGGGCGCCGAGGCCTTCAGTTGGGGCCGCGTGGATGTGGACGGACGGCTGGCGGTGCAACTGCTGCACCGCAACCTGGAGGTGGCGGTGAAGGGACTGGCCGTGGGCATGCGTCAGCCGTGGGCCCGCTACCTGGCTTCTGGAGAGGTGCGCTGGCGCTTTTGGGGGGGACGACTCTATGCACTCGGGCAGGGCGGTACACTGCTGTACCCCACGGCGGAAGGCCCGTTACGTCCGGGGGCATTCGCGTCGCTCGGCATGGGGGTGGACAATGGCCGCTGAGTCTCTGGGGAAGTGGGTGTCCCTGTGGGGCACCCTGCTGCTGGCGTCTGGGTGTGCCACGCTGACGCCTCTGTCCGGCCATGGAGTGGCGCTGGGCCAGGGGGCGCGCGTGTCGCACGCCGGAACGTTGAGCAGCAGTGCGGGCAATACGTACCTGGTGGCCTCGTCCGCCGCCGCTTCGACGGATGAGGACGAGGAAGCGCGGCTTCGTCGTCGCCGCCCAGGGCGCGCCTCCATGGGTACAGCCGTCATTGCGGCTTCTCCAGCCGATATGGCCGTACTCGCGGTGGAAACAGGAATGTTGGAGGTGGACGCCTTCGAAAAGCTGTTGGTGCTGGCGGGCCTCGGCGACACCGACGTACTCCCTCCGCGCGTCAACCCCTTCACCCCAGAAGAAGCGGATCGCCTGCTGGCATTGCTGGTGGAGACTCCGGTGACGCTAGGGAACTTCCCGCCTCGAATGGCCGTGGGCCACCTGTTACGCGAGGTGCTGGAGGGCGGAGAGGTGTCCCGGGCCGAGTTGCTGCGCCGGGTAGCGCGCTTCCAGGGCGTAGCAGTACTTCGACCGGACGGCTACCTGGCGTGGGTGCGCAATGGGCGCACCCAGCAGAGGGTGGCCGAGGTGGCGTGGAAGGACGGGGCCTTCCGCGCGCACGGCTTCGAGTTGGGCCGTTTCTACGGCAGCCAAGGCGGCATCTTCCGCCTCCTTGATGCCCAATTCCGGGAGCTGAACGAAGGGGCATATGCAGAGGTGTATGACGACGCGGACGTCGTCAGTCGTACGTTAGACGGTGCGGAGGACGCCTTTGTCGAGCTGTACCACGCCCTGGGCCACCTCTTCACGTATCCGACGGACAGCATCCTCGCGTTGCGACATCTGCCCGCGGGCGTGGCCGCCCTCATTGCGTCTTCCCCCGAGTACTGGGAGCGCTTCCGGTACATGACGGCCGGCGAGCAGATGAAGGCAGTGGCCAAGCTGAGCACCACCCTGTTGATTGCCGGGGGCTCCGCCAACGGCGTCACGCGCACTCTGACAAGCGCCATGGGCGGCGCCGAAGCCATGGTGCCCATCCTCTCTCTCTCTGCCCAGGGCGCCCTGGCGATTCAGCGTGTCGCGGTGCCGGTTGGGAAGATGGCCACAGTAGTGGGGGCAGGAGTTGGAACCATCGTTGTCCTCAGTCAGGCGGCAGGAAGTGGCGGTGGACCAAAGCTCAAGGGGAGCCTTACAGGACGAAAAACCACCCCAGGGCCGCATGACAAGGATCCAGCCAACATTAAATCCATTCAGCGAGAGAATGAGTCGGCCGAGATTCTCGCAGAAAATGGATATCACGTTGAGCAGAACCCGGCTCCAAAGCCCAATGGCAAGGAGCCTGACTATAGAATCAATGGAGAGTATGCGGACTGCTATGCTCCAAATGGGAGGAGAGTGAGAAACATGTGGGACTACGTCAGGGAGTCCAAAGTGGAGTCAGGGCAGGCGGATCGAATTGTCATGAACTTGGAGGACACTCCTGTACCAGTCGCCGAGGTTCGGGAGCAGTTTCTTAAATATCCCATTCAGGGGCTGAAGGAAGTATTGGGCATCAAAGACGGGAAGGTCTCCTTGATTTACCCTTGAAGCAGGTGCTCGGGGTTCAATAGGGCTGTTGTTGATGATAGATAGGCTTGTCCGATAGGAGTATGTCATGGGTCTTGAGAATGGGCTTAAGTTTGAAACCGACATGGCGCCAATGCAGGCTCTTCGCCTCCTTGCCGACCAATTTTGTCTTTCATGGGGCGATGAATCTCATTTGATTGGACCCGCCCTATGGATTTGGGCCATTAATCTCGATGAGGAGAGTCGGTCCCTGTTTGAGGAGGATTTCCACTTCAAGCCCAGCATGCTGGTCGGCTTCAGGCTCAATCCCAACAGCCCTGAGTATGCCGCCGGATGCCGAACTATGTTGCGCGCATCATTGCTCCTGCTTGAGCACGGCCGCGATGGTGTCCTCCTTTTCAATGGAGAGCACATCGTTTTGCAGCGCATCGGGGGCGTTCTAACGCTCAACGCCGACCGTGGAAACTGGACAGACGGCCTCCATTTGGCGAACGAGATCAGTGTTCCCTACAAAATCCAGCCCCTAAATTCGCCATTGCTCTGATGCGCAATCCCGTCGCATTGCCCGCGATGCTCCACGCCCTTTATTGAAATTGGGCGCAATCCGGCATTTCCTGACCACAAAGAGGCTTGTCCTCCGTTGCGGAACTTCTTGAGGCTCCTCGCCGGCTGATAGCCTCTTCTCGTGAGGTGGATGTGAAGAAGCAATCGAAGCAGGACAGGACTGCGGAGCACAGTCCGGGAGCGACACGAGCGGGAGCTCATCGACGAGCGGGTGACGCCAGCGGTGGGGGCCTACCTGGGCAACGTGCTCGTCCGGCGCCTGGGCGGGCAGTGGATACCGCGCAAGAAGCTGGAGGAGTCCCAGGTGCGCGTCGGCAAGCGCGTCTGGCTGCCCTTCCTTCGCGCCTACCGGTACATGCAACTCTGCGAAGCTCTGCCGGAACACGCGCACACGCACTCGTTCGCGAGGTGGAACTGCACCAGTTCTGACTAGCGGTAGGCGCTCAAGTACATGTGAAGGGCGGTGATCAGGGGCACAGAGTTTGTGGCGAGGTCGATGCATACTTTAGGATGCTGGTTGTCCCCTGGAACGCAAAGGTCCACGAGTTATGATTGCTGACGAACTTCGTAAGAGAGTTGCTTTGATGCTGAAGAAACTGAAGCCTCTTCCGAAAGACTATGAGAAGGATCGTCACTTCACTGAGTTCAAGGCAAATGACCAGTTCCCAGTCCCGGAACTTGTGCTCTTTGTTCTGCGAGATGTCCTTGGCCTGGAGGCGCTCGGCCCTTGGGAGAAGACTCGATGGGGAGTTTCGTTTGAATACGAGGAGGCGTTCTTTTCGGTGTCGCTCAGGAAGTTCGGTTTCACGGTGACGACTCAGGTTAATCACCCAGAGGGGTCGCCGTTAGTCAGAGAGGTTTTGGGGAAAATTGAGAAGTCGGTTCGGATCGTTGAGAAGTACCTCGAACCGTTTGTTCGGGAACAGGCGCGCGATGGCAGGGTGACAATCGCCAATAGGTTTCATCATTTTGAGCGGACGTATCAGTTCTTTCGCGCAAAGGCTGCTGAGGTGTATGGGCCTCCCGAATCGCTGCCGGCAGCCAATGGTCAAGGCAATGAGAAATGGCTGTCTGCCGAGTTGCGTGCCCCGTGGAGGGCGGCAAGAGAAGGCGGGTACTACGCTGAGGCAATGATGAATGCCTATTTCAGTAGAGCTGAGCATGTGTTGGTGCTTTCGTTGCCGTTCTTGGGGTTCGAGCCAGGAGGTGGTCAGCTCATGAGTTTTATTGCTGAGAAGTGGTCAAGGAAGATTCATCGCCTCTTTGACTTCAAGGCAGATCCGGCTGCAAGTTCGCTGTACGAACGGATTAGGCGCATTCGAGATGCCTTGCGAAATCCGTTGGCGCATGGAGGATTCGAGCCAGGAGTTGGCTCTCTGTACTTTCATCTGCCGGATGTGGCTGCTCTTCCTGCTCGAATGACTCGGCATGGCGACGGATTTTCTTTTGTTTTTAATCCTATTGGACATGCTTCATTTTGGGAGATATGTGCGGCTCTTGATCGGTTCGACGGTTATCTGCGCGAGAAGCTAGGGGGCGGCTGGCGTTGGGCCGAAGCGGGGCTCGATGTCGCTTATGATGAGCAAAGCTGCAGGGAGTATTTCGCCGCGGCTCAGTCCGCCGATGAGCTTGAACGCCTCATTAAGCGAGTTTCGTTGAGAGGTGATTATCATAATAATTTTGAATATTAATGATTTTTGGGGTGTCTGGGGAGTGCTTGGTATTGCCTCGGGGAATGAAGCGCGCAACAAAAGCATGATATGTGTGGGGCGTTCGAGCGTAGAGGTGATCTCAGAATTGCCTCAAGAGGATGAGGATGCAGCCGAGGTGGAGGAATCCGAGGAAGTTCTCCACCTTCACCTCGTAGCGGGTGACGAGACGGCGGAAGTTTTGGAGCCAGGCAAAGAGTCGCTCCACCTTCCAGCGTCGACGGTAGCGACGTAGCTCGCGCCCATCCTGCGTCTTCGTCTTGCGGCCTCGGCGGTGCGAGGCAATCAGCTTCACTCCCCGCTGATGCCACAGTCGCTCGTCGAGCTTGTCAGCGTCATAGGGTTTGTCGCCGATGAGCCGCTCGGGAAGCTCGTCGATGAGGCTTTCGTCGAGAGTGGCTTCGAGGAGCCTGGTTTCGTGGGGAGAAGCGCTTGCCGTGCCAATGGCGAGAGGAAGACCAGCGCCGTCTGCAGCTGCCATGACCTTCGTCCTCTTGCCCCGCTTCGTTTGCCGACGCAGGGCCCCCCTTTTTCGCCGAGGCGAAGTACGCGTCGACGAAGCCCGCCTCCAGGTCGAAGCCTCCACGCACCTTCAGGTCCAGGGCCAAGGCGCGCAGGACGGCGCGGAAAGTACCGTCCCGCACCCAGCCCTGGAACCAGCGGTGGACCGTCTTGTAGGGCGGGTACTTCTCCCGCGGCAGCTCGCACCACTGCGCCCCGGGTTCGCAGAATGCACAGGATTCCGTCCCACAGCGCTCGTGAGGGGGTGGGCGTTCGCCCAGACCGGTCCTCCCGCTTCAACTTCCGCGCGGGAAGAAGCGGCTCAATCAGACTCCACTGTTCATAAGTCAGGTCTACCGGTCAGCTTCGAACATGGCCATCCCTTCCATGTCGATTAGCAGCCCGGCATTCGCCCTCATGCCTGCTCGCTCAATTTCGAGACCGGTTCTAGACAGCTAAGTTGTTGGAAGTAGCCGGGCGAGGGCGTGCGGAAGGAGCACTTGTGGCGCTGAGTGAAGGACGTGGCCGATGCGCTGTGCTGTCATTCGCCCGAAGACGGCCCAGCTTTTCTTGGGCCGAAGAAGAGTCGCAGCGGTGTCACGAGCTGCCAGGTGGCGTCGGGAACGAGTTCGCGGACCATGTTCCTCAGGCTGGAGATGGCCCTTGCGGCTGAACAGCCCGGTCTGCACTTTCGTTAGGTGCTGTAAGAGCTGGGATGGCAAAGGGGCGGTGTCTGACAAAGGGCAGGGTGCCTGCGTAGCCCGCTGTCAGCACTGCCACCATTGTAAGCACGGCGGCGATACTGGCTTGATCATCCGACAGTCCAAGGACGGCCGCCACAATAAGCGTGGCCACCAGCGTAATGGCCGCGTAAACGCTCGTCAGAACGACTACCAGTGCGATGTTCCCCAGTTGCGCGCGCGAAGGAACGTAGCGATGGTAGGCGAAGGCTGCTCGCACACCGGAGACGGAGATCGCAACGAGCGCGAGCCCCAACCAGATATTGCGGCCCCCTGAAAGGGACGCACCCATCCGGTTGAGCACCGTCGTCACCAAACCGACCGACGCGAGCAGCAGCACCACAACAGCAAGGGCGCGACTCCGACGACGAGGTAGGAAGTATGCCCCGACCGCAAGTATTAGGGCGTCCACGAGACCGCCGATGTGCTTGGCGGAGTCACCTTTCGCCAGGAAGGCCAAAACCAGCAATGCGAGCGTCTGTAGACCGGCAATGAACCAGAGTGCCTTCGATGCGTCCTTGAGTGCCTTATCCGCATCATCCGCCGAGGTAATTGGGGAGGTGAAGCTGGTGATCAGGTCTTTCATGGGCCCTCCTTGGCGCGTGTGCCGCCAAGAATAGCCAGCATGTAAAAGATGGTCCACATGGCAAGGCCGGGAAGTTGCCGGGGACGCTCCACGAGCTGAGGTGATCGAGGGGCCACTCCAGCGACTTCATGGCGCCCGCACAAAGCTGAGTGATGTGTGACTCCCCAGGGCTACATCTTAGCTCGGAATGGACTGCAGTCGCCCTCCTGTGGTGGTACGGACCGGGCGGTTTTCTTTGCCTTCGAACGAACTCCCCTACTCAATGTAGTGACCGTGGAGCCTGGACTCGCAAGGGTACTCATTGCGGTGCACCTCGGGAGACTTCCGAATAGGTGTAGCAGGAGAGCATCGCCGGGCACACCGCTTCGGGTCTGTGGAACTACCCAGACGTCGTGCCGCTGGTGCGGCGGCTGGGCGGAACGTGGGTGCTGCGGGCGAAAATGGAGGAGTCCCAGGTGCGCGTGGGAAAGCGCGTCTGGCTGCCCTTCCTCCGGGCCCGCCGCTACCTGCAGTCCCGCCAGGCGCTGCTGGACTACTCGCTCACGCAGTTCTTCCATGAGGCGGAGCGGTACCGGTCCTGACTGGGCCTTGGTCCGACCGTGTGCTGAGTAGGCCTCCGGAGCGCGGTTTACGGCGATAGCGGTACGCATGGGTATCGCCGCACCCCGGGCATGAGCCTATTGCTGGGTGTGGCTATACCCATGTGCAGGACCCGTCGGTCTCCGTCCAGGGGGCCGACGGGCTCTGCTATCAGTCCTGCAACGAGGATTTACATGGTGTCGGCTGTGTCTGGGCCCATCTGGCTCTAGCCTTGGCCGGTTTGTCTTGCGCATGGCCTCTCCCTACGTGGCTCGCCTCTTGGCGGCGGCCTTGACTGTATGTATGCCGCAGTGGTCGAATTTTTGTAGGCACGGTCTCACAGCAAATGTGCCTAGTAGCTGCAGGGGGCGGGGCTGTCGTTGGATATTCGGGAGAAGCGCTGAGGGCCATAATCGTGAAGTACTCCTATGCCGACCTGAGTCCGGAGCAGTTTGAGAGCCTTGTAGTGTTTCTTTGTCAACAGTTGCTCGGTATCTCTGTACAGGGTTTTTCGAAGGGGCCCGACGGGGGGCGGGACGCGAAGTTCATAGGCACGGCAGAATTGCTTCCAAGTAGGTCAGCGCCTTGGCGCGGCACTGTTATCGTGCAGGCCAAGCACACGAATGGAGTCAACAAGACATTCTCGGATGCGGATTTCTTCGGCGAAGCGACGACCGAAACTGTGCTCGGTAAGGAGATTCCTCGAATCAAGAGCCTTAGGGCGGCGAACGCACTCGACCACTATATGCTCTTTTCGAATCGTCGATTGGCTGGGAACGCCGACGAGGCGATTCGTGGGCTCCTTTCTAGGGAGTGCGGCCTTCCTCACGGGTCGCTCTATCTGTGCGGCGTTGAGCAACTGGAGATGTGGCTCAAGACCTTTCCGCAGGTCGCAACACTGGCGAACATCGACCCCGTTGATTCGCCACTCATAGTCAGCCCCGACGAGTTAGCGGAACTGGTAGAGGCATTCGCCCGTAACCAACAAGTCATTCAGGCCGCCGTCGACAGTCCACCGACGCCACGCGTGTCCTATGCGGACAAGAACTCGCTCAACAATATGTCGGAGGATTACGCTCGACAGCAACGGCGAAACTACCTGAAGGATACCACGCAGATTCAAGCGTTCCTTGCAGCCCCGGAAAACTTACAATTGCGTCGACTCTATGAGACCGTGGTGATGGAGTTTCAGCTCAAAATTACCGCCAAGAGAAAATCTCATCAGTCGTTTGATGACGTGCTCGAATATCTTACCGATCTCTTGTTTGGGCGGGATCCGGTGCTGCGGTCGAATAAGCGATTGACGCGAGCTATGCTGTTTTACATGTATTGGCATTGTGACATTGGTACAACAGGTGGCGATGATTCGACCGACTAAACATTCGCACCCAGATCGGACGGTGGTCGGAGTGTCGTTGGTGCTTCTGCGGCGACTGAAGACGCAGCGGTTTGAGGAGTACGATGCTTTGCGGAAACACGTTAACAAGGTCGTTGCTGGAAGCGATGTTCTTGTTCTGCCTGCCCTCAATTTGCTGTTCTTGCTCGGACTTATTGAGTACCGGCCCAAGAACGACTCAATCGAATACCTAGGATCCAATGAAACTCTCTAGGATTTATTCGAATCGCCCGGCTGTTTTTGGGCCAGTTGATTTCTTGCCTGGTCTGAGTGTTGTATTTGCGGAAATTCGACTGCCGCAGAATCGCACGAAGGATACGCACAATCTGGGCAAGACCACGTTGGGGCGGCTTGTGGATTTTTGTCTGCTCTCCGGTCGGGATCCGAGATTCTTCCTTTTTAAGCATCGGCAGATGTTTGATGGTTTTGTGTTCTTGATCGAAATAGAGTTGCTCGACGGTTCATATGTGACGGTGCGGCGCGGTGTGAGTGAGCCTACGAAAGTTGCCTTCAAACGGCATCATGCTCGTTCGCAGAACTATGCGGAGTTGCCAGTTGCGCAATGGGACCATGTTGATGTTCCTTTCGAGCGAGCGAAGGACTTGCTTGATGGTATTCTGGATTTGCGAGCAATTAGTCCGTGGAGTTATAGGAGGGCGCTTGGCTATTTGCTGAGGACTCAGGATGACTACCGTGATGTTTTTCAGCTTCGAAACGGCCATAAACATGTGGACTGGAAGCCGTTTCTTGCTCATGTCCTTGGGTTTAATTCTGCATTTGTTGAGGGGCTTTATAGAAAAGAGGCAGAGCTTTCTGAAAAGCAATCGACCGTGCAGGCCATTCGAGCGGAGATCGGTAGCTCTGTTGAGGATGTTAGCAAGGTTGAGGGGATGCTCCTCTTGAAGCAGAAGGAGGCCGAGAAGAAGCAAGGGCTGCTTAATGCCTTTGATTTTCGAGGCGCGGACAAGGAGAGAACTAGAGCTATTGCTGATGATGTTGATGCGCGAATCGCTGTGCTTAATGCTGAGCGCTATTCGCTGGCGCATGCGAAGAGGAAAATCGATGCGTCACTGGAAGAGGAACAAGTCCTTTTTGATCCGGATGACGCTCAGCGGCTCTTTGCTGAGGTGGGAGTGACGTTTCCGGGACAGTTGAAGAAGGACTACGAGCAGTTGATTTCGTTTAATCGGGCGATCACCGACGAGCGCCGACAATATCTGCAAGAAGAACGAATTGAAATTGAAGCCTCGCTGAAGAGGGTGGCGGCCGAGCTCGCTGAACTTGGAAGGCGACGGTCTGAGATGCTGGCGTTTCTTACGGGTACTGATGTCTTCGCGAAATATCGACGGGTCTCCGAGGAACTCGTCGGTTTGAATGCGGACATCACGTCGCTTGAGCGCCAGCGCGGCTATCTTCATCGTCTGCAGGAGATGCGTACAGAGATTCGAACCCTTACTGATGAGAAGGGGCGGTTGCAAACTGAGGTCGAAAAGGACGTTGAGGTGCAGAACTCGGATGGGAATAGTTTGTTTTCGTCAATCCGTATTTACTTTAGCGAAATCGTCGAAGACGTTATCGACCGTAAAGCGCTTCTCAGTGTCGCTCCGAACCAGCAAGGGCACCTGGAGTTTCGAGCGGAGATTCTTGATGAGTCTGGCAACGCGACGAGTGCTGACTTGGGGCATACCTACAGAAAGCTCTTGTGCGTCGCGTTCGATATGGCGGTGCTTCGCGCTGGTCTCGATAAAAGGGCGCCTCGGTTCGTGTATCACGATGGGGTCTTTGAGTCGCTAGATGACCGGAAGAAGACCAACTTGCTTGCGGTTATGCGCAAGTATGCGAATATTGGACTTCAATTTGTTGTCACGCTTATTGATTCTGAGCTTCCGGCGAGAGCCGAGAGCGATGGGCCAATGTTTGCCGACGGGGAAATTGTACTCAGGCTCCATGATGAAGGACCTGAAGGTCGGCTTTTCAAGATGGCTGCTTGGTAGTGGGGCGTGCGTGTAGCACGAAAGCGAAGAGGCTTGGGACTATCTGGAACCCAAGCGAATGATCGTGATTTTCGCACGGACTCGGACGGCACACTTGAGCTCGGTGCGCTGCATGCATGGAGTAACTCGACGCTGGGCCTAACCCCTGAGTGGTATGGACCAATCGGCTGCACTCTGCCTTCGAGCGCGCGGCCCCCGAAGCTGTGGACAAGCGCCATCTGGAGAGTCTCTGCCCGCGAGTGGAGGCAGAGAGGCGCGGGCGTGGCGCGATTCTTTGAGGCAGTCTTCGGTGCTCAGAGAGAGAGACTCACCAAGAGCCGGAGTAGCGGCTTGACGAGGGGAGTAGGGAAGGCGGCATCATCCCGGCATGAGTCAGGCGCCTCCTCATCAACCGCTTTCGTCTTCTCCTCCGCGCCCGCCGGTACATGCAGTCCTGCCTGTCGCTTCTGCACTACTCGCTCATCCAGTTCTTCCATGAGGTGGAGCGGTACTGGCCCTGAATTGAGAGCTGTCGCCCAGCGCGCGCCAGGCAGTTGCCGGATGGCGCGCAAGCGAAGCTGCCACCTAATCTGCTGCCCGGACGAAGACCCGAATGTCGATCCCCATCACGAGCACTTCCGCCTATACGTACCAATACGAAGCGGGCGTTTGGTTCTTTCTGCTCCATGCAGAAGAGCCTGCGCTGGCGCTGGTGAATGAGCCGCGAGGGGGCGAGGATGCGGAAGCCACGTTTCCGGCCAAATCCTGGAAGGTGGAAATCCAGAGTAAGAGCGAGCGAGGTGACCTGGACCTTACCCTTCTGCTGGAGTGGCTGTGGAAATTCCCCGACCGAGAGGCTTCCAATTCGCTCCTTGAGCGGTTGCTCTCCAATCCGCAGAGCAGCGCGCTAATTGTCGCGGGTGGGCGGTGCACCGATTCCATCCGGCGGCTGGTCTCCGACGGCACGAATACGGTAGGCGAGCGTGAGCGCGGGCTCGAACGAGCGGAAGCGGGTGAGTTCCTGCGGAAGGTCTCTGACGTCACCGGACTGCCGGCAGGAACCGATCTGGAGAAGAAGCGCCTCACCCATCGTTCGACCCTGAGCCTGAACTACAACGATGTCTTTCGGCTCACACGGCGCATCCACATCTTCGAGGGAGTGACGCGCGAGCGCATCCAGGCCGAATGCCGGCGGTTGCTCGTCCTGAATCGCGTGCCGGCGAGCCAGGCCGACCATGTGTTCCGGCGGATGGTGGACTACGTCCGTGAGAAGGTCCCCGACCGCGATGACGTGGCCCCCGGGCTCCGGAAGATTCTGTATGAGAGCGCCGGGTCGCGCGTCTTCAACGAAGAGGCGGAGCACATCGAGAGGCCGGAAGAGAGGACGCTGCTCGACAGGCTGCGGGACAAGCGCGTTCTTCTGCTCACCGGCCCAAGTCGGTGCGGAAAGACCTTCCTTGCCAAGTGGCTCGCCCAAGCTCAGCAGAATCGGGGGTTCGAAATCCGGCGGGGAGATCCTCAGGAGGCCACCCGCTTCCTTCTTCTTGCGGGTGAATTTGATCGCCTGTTCATCATCGAAAATGCATTCGAGCAGGCGGCCGCGTCGGGAACCGTCCGTCAGACCTGGGAGGCGGTGGAGCAGGTGATCCGCGAGCTGCCGGAGCACTGCCTGCTCATTGTCACAGCGTCAAAGGAGTCGCTGCGCGACATGCTGGACGCAGACGGTATTCCGACTCCGATGGAGGGGTTCCCCTGGGTAGATCTCACGGTTCGGGATCCCGCGCTCGCGAACCGGATCTGGCAGAAGCACGCGGAACTCGCCGGACTTTCTGAGGTGGAGCGCGAGCGGTACTCCGCACACCTGCGCGCACTCGTTCCTGACTTCCTCGTGCAGCCGGGGCAACTGCGGCACCTTGCCCGCAACTTTCCCAAAGGCGAGACACGCCTGGAGGACTTGGACAGCAAAGCGCGTGTCAACGCTATCGCGCTGGCGGCCGAGGTTCGTCCCACGGCGGAGATGGCCCGGCTCGTGCGTGCGCTCGGCATCAGCACGACCGCGATGCGGCCAATCCATCTGGATGACCTAGCCTTTCTCATGACGGACCGAAAAGACCGGCCGGGGCTCGACAAGTCGAATGTCGGCGGACTCCTCTCGTCCGAGAGCGAGCCCCCCTTTCCAACCTACTCGCCTCCGCCGCGGTTGCCCGAGCCGTATTCCGATCTTCTCGATGACTTGGAGCGCAGAGGTTGGATCCGCCGCGACGGAGATCTCCTCCTCTTCGCGCATCCGGATTACGAGGAGGCCGCCCGTAGTCTGTTGGCGCCGTTGCCCCAAGGGCAACGGCGTGACCTATGGTCGATGCTGGAGCGGGCCACTGCGGGGCTCGGGGTGAACGCCGCGCCAACGGCGACGCGGGGGCTTGCGCGCCTGTTCGAGAAATACACGGCGGAGGACGACCGGCAGCGGCTTCTTCGGATCGGGCTCGACGCGTTGCACTCAATTTTTCCTGCGGTTTCGGACGAAGCTCTCCTGTTCCTGCTGTTTCAACATTCGCGGTTGGACAAATCCGACCAAGCGATGGTCTGGAGATGGCTCGCCAACGGCGGACGAAGTGGCGCCTTGGTGTCCTTTCATGGAGGGCAGGCGTGGTTCCCGCCGCACAGGTCTTGGGACGAGATGTTCCGCGACCAAATGCACGGGGGCGATGCTCTCTCGCCCACCGAGCTTGATACACCCGAAAAGGTGTGGAGGGCGCTCCAAGGTCCCACCACCCTTGCGGTGGTTGAGCACGGCCTGCGCTTCCCGGAGGTCTTCATCCGAGCGAAAGCCGCGAAGCGGTATATGTCGCTCGCCTCGCAGGAATCGGAGAGAACGTGGAACGCGATACTTGGTGACCACCCGCTCGTGCTCGCTGCCGCGTTCAAGGGAGCGATCCTCAGCTGGCCGTCCTATTCCCCGGAGTTGCGGCAATTCTTCCTGGAGGGACTCACGCGGGCGGCATCCGTCCCGATCGGCGCTGCGGGGATCTCCTGGATGATGTGGCACTTCGAGTTCGAAGGTGAAGAGGGATCAGCCAAGGACCAGGGCGAGCGGTGGCGGCTGTGGGGCGCGCTGCTACCAACGGTTCTGGACGCCGCGCCGCCGCTTCGCTTGACGCTCGGCGAGGACACCATCTACGGGTTTTTCCACAACGCCCGGAAGTATCTGTCCCAGGATGTCCAGCGTAACATTTGCTGGGCTTGGCTCCGTTGGGTGAAGAGGGGTTTGAGGGAAACGCTCCCCGCCGGGGACACGCTCGCGGTCGCTGACTTCCTGCTCGAGGTCGTTCCAACGGACTCGACTGAGCGTGGGTCGTTGCTCCCCGAGTTGTTGCAGCACGAGGACACCGGGTTCACGCTGATTAACGTCAGGGCATTCATCGAGCACTGGGACAACCTGTTGCCTGCCGAGCGTGATGCCGTGCTTGCTCTGGTGAACGAGGCGCGAGGGGATCGGCAGTGGATCCGCGCAGTCGCCCTGACGAGTCGGTTCGTGCCTCCCTCTCTGGTGGAGGCGATTTGCGGGCGGGCGGATGGGCTCGGCTTGTCACCGGCGGAGCTGGAGAAGATCGTTTCACCGGAAACCTTCATGCGTTGCCTCGAGGTCTCTTTCGGGAATCCGCAACCTCTGTGGTGGCTGGGATTGCAGGGCGGCATCCACCCGGTCTGGCGCGCCGCGGCTGGTCACGTCCGCTCCCTGCCAACGCACGCGGCGTTCGAGAGCGCCTGGCGCGCCGCGTACTCCGTGGGAGACGAGGCGCCTGAGGTGCTCCTGCAGCAGTGGCAGTCTCTGTGCGCGGGGACAAAACCAGAGGATCTGCAGCCGCTCTTTGAGGTGCTCATGAGCCTGACGGCCACCATCAACATGGACTTCCATGAGTATTGGTCGGCGTTGTGGCACCAAGGGTCTTCGGACGAACAGCGGGCCATCTGGAGCGAGCGACTCGCCGATCAGTTGGAGGAGCTGTGTCGATTCTGGAGCCCGCCGAAACTCTTCGAGGGCGAATCTCTTTTCAGCATGGTTCTGGCTCGGGTCCAGCCCGACAGTACCTTTCTCGTGGCGATGCTCAAACTTCGGGAATCAGTCGAAGGCTTCATCGAGCTCGTCACGGTGACTTATTCATCTCCTGAAAAAACGCCTCGCCTGATCTGGACTCACGACCTCGTGCTGGAGCGCCTGAAGCAGGTTGGCTCCGAAAAGGACCTCCAGAAGCAGGTCAGCGCAGCCCGCGACGCCGCGTTCAATCGACGGACGAAGTTGTTTCGCGAGGAGCGCGTCATCGACGGGGAGGACTGGACTTACATCCACCGAGCGACGGGGCGGGCCTCGGACAAGCCGAAAGGTTCGTCCGAGTAGGGCCAGGACGCACTGCGTGCGTCCCGGGTGAAACGCTCCCTCAGCGCCAGTGGAGTAGGTGATCGAGCAGCGTATTCAAATCCGGCCGGAGGAGGCTGTTCTCCCTGAAGGGCCTGGCAGTTCCGCGATGCGGCAGGGGGCTCTGCGGAGTCTTGGGGCTCTCGGAGTCTCTCGGATGGCTTTGGAAGGGAGGTCCGTCCACCTCGCGTGACGGACGAGCCCCCCGTGAAACAGCGGCGGAGGCGGCTGATCCAAGGCTTCCGAAAGTGTCTTCACTTTGAGTGTTGATGGGGAAGGCTCCACCCGACCTTGCGCCGCCTCTTTGGGGACCAGCAAAGCAGGTAAGAGACGCAACCAAAACCAGAGAGAGACGCCCTCCCAGAAACCTCAGAGCGGAAAGAGCGGGTCTCCATGGAAATGTTGTTAACCGCCTCCCCAAAAGTTAACAGCACCTGTTAACCGCTCTCGGCCTCTCTCTCCCCAAAACGGGCGAAAGAGCGCTTCAGAGACCCCAATCGGCGGTGGAGAAGAGGGGCATCTCGCTTTGCGATGGCGAGAGCCGAGAGCGCCCTCTTCAGCACCGCGGGCCAGAATCCCTTGTGATTCAGGGGCTTAAGCACGAAGGCCCCGCGATATTCATCGCGAGGCCCGTGTAAAAAAAAAGGGCCCTACCGGTTGGTAGGGCCCTTCGTTCAGCTCCCCGACGTGGACTCGAACCACGGACCTAGTGATTAACAGTCACCCGCTCTACCGGCTGAGCTATCGGGGAATATGTCCTCACGGCGGAACCGCGTTGCCGTGATGAGGCGCTTTCTAGAGAATGGTGCCCGCTCTGTCAACAGTCCCTTTTGATCCGCTCTCCCGGCTTCACCTCCAGCCCTGGTCCGCACTCGCCGGCCTGGGCCCCGTGGCGGCCGATGCCATCGCCCAGGTGCTCGCCGGCTCCGCCGCTGAGCGGGTGCTCGACCGTACTCTCCGCGACCGTCGCTCCCTGACCCGAGAGCAGCGCCTGGCCCTCAAGGAGGCCGTCTTCAACGTCGGGCTCTGGCGGCGCCGCCTCGGGTTCCTCCTGGGCCGCGAGGATGCCGCTCCTCTCTTCCTGCTCCATGCCCTGATGCACGGCCTCGCGGGCGTCCCGGCTGTGGAGTCCGCCGCCCTCGCCGGGCTCGGGGATGGGGCGCCGCCCCCGTTGGTTTCGGCGCCGCCCCCCACGCTCGCGCTCCGCGCCTCCCTGCCGGACTGGCTCGCCGACCATTTCGCCCGGGAGTTCGGTCCCGAGGCCGACGACTTCTGCGCCCACCTGAACGTCCCCGGGCCCATCACCCTCCGGGCCAACGTCCTGCGCACCTCGCGGGAGGCCCTTGCCGAGCGGCTTCGCTCCGAGGGCGTCGAGACGCGCCCGGGGCCCTGGAGCCCGCTGGCGCTCCATATCGAGGGTCCCCGGCCCAACCTCTATGGGCTCCGTTCCCTCCAGGAGGGGCTGTTCGAAGTCCAGGACGAGGGCAGCCAGCTCCTGGGGCTCCTCGTGGAGGCCCGGCCCGGGGAGACGGTGCTGGACCTCTGTGCCGGCGCGGGCGGCAAGACGCTCCAACTGGGCGCGGACATGAAGGACTCGGGGCGGCTCCTGGCCTATGACCCGGACCCCGAGCGGCTCGACCGGCTCCTCCAGCGCTCCTCCCGGGCCCACCTCACCCGAGTCCAGGTGCTCCGGAGCCTTCCCGAAAGCCTGGACGCGGACCGGGTGCTCGTGGACGCGCCGTGCTCGGAGCTGGGCTCCCTGCGCCGGGGCCCCGACCAGCGCTTCCGCATCCAGCCGGAGGTGCTCACCCGGTTTCCGGCGCTCCAGCAGGACATTCTCCAGCGTGGGGCACGCCTGGTGCGGCCCGGCGGGCGGCTCGTTTACGCCACCTGCACCGTCAACCGCGCGGAGAATGAGGACGTCGTCGCCGCCTTCCTGGCTTCGCGCCCGGACTTCCGCCTCGTGCGGCCCGGGGCGGGGTGGCTTTCCGACGCGTGTCTCCGCGACGGATTCCTCTTCGTCGCGCCCCACCGGCATGGCACGGACGCCTTCTTCGCGGCGGTCCTGGAGCGGACGGCAGGGTAGGGGCAGGGGCGACAGGCGGTCGCAGTGTCCGTGTCCCGACGGACGGGGGAACTCAACGCTTCGCCCGCCCGGGCCTCGAATCACCGTGCCCCTCGGGCCCCGGGTGCTATGAATCGCCCCGTGCGCTGGCTCAAGCCCCTTCCGCTCCGTCCTCGCGACGCCGTGCATGTCGTCGCCCCCTCCGGGCCCTTCGACCGCCCGAGCTTCGAGGCCGGCCTGGCCGTCATCGCGGAGCGCTACAGCCCCGTCCACGGCCCCGACATCTTCGCTGCCCACCGCTACCTCGCGGGGGATGACGCGCGCCGGGGCGGGGAGCTGTCGCGCGCCCTGCTGGACCGGGACGCCCGCGCCATCTTCAGCGCCCGCGGTGGCTACGGCAGCGCCCGGCTCCTGCCGGACCTTCCCTTCGCGGACGCCTCGCACGCGGCCTTCATCGGCTTCTCCGACCTCACCTCCGTGCATGGGGCGCTCCAGGCGCTGGGGCGCGTCTCCTTCCACGGGCCCGTCCTCACGCAGCTCGGCCGGCAGCCTCCCGCGGTGCGCGAGTACCTGTTCCGACTCCTCGAGTCCCCCGAGGCGCCGCCCCCGCTGACGGGCTCTGCCACCTACGTGCCCGGCATGGCGGAGGGGCACCTCGTGGGCGGCAACCTGTCCGTGCTGTCGCGCCTCATCGGCACCTCGTACATGCCGCCGCTCGACGGCGCGGTGCTGCTGCTGGAGGACGTCACCGAGCGTCCCTACCGCATCGACCGCATGTGGACCCACCTGCGCCTGGCGGGCGTCTTCTCCCACGTGCGAGGCATCGTCCTGGGCGACTTCACCGGGTGCGAGGAGAAGGGCGCGGACTACTCCAGCGCCGACGTGCTCCGTGAGCTCGCGCGCGAGGCGGGCCTCCCCTGCGCGGCGGGCTTCCCCATCGGCCACGGTGACATCAACTACCCCGTGGCGCTCGGCACCCAGGTCCGCCTGGACGCGGACGCCGCGCGCCTCACCTTCCTCGAAGGAGCCGTGCGGGCATGAGTGGCGGTACCCACCCCATCGCGATTCTGCAGAAGGTCCTCGATGACGCCTGTGAATTGGGCGTCTTCCCCTCGGCCCAGGCCGTCGTGCTGCACCGGGGCGCCCAGGTGTTCGGCGGCGTCGCGGGCAAGGTCTCCGGCGACACGCGCTTCGACCTGGCGTCGCTCACCAAGGTCATCAGCACCACCTCCCTCTTCCTCCGCCTCTGGACGGAAGGGAAGGTGGGGCCGGAGACGCTGGTGTCCCGCTACTTCCCGGGCACGCCCGTGGGCGATGCGGGCGTCACCGTGGCGGACCTGCTCTACCACCGCTCCGGCCTGCCGCCCTTCGTGCCCTTCTTCGCGCAGGCGCTCACCGCGCACCCCGAGCTGCTGGACGCGGACTGTCCCTCCGCCCTGCGCGCACGCGTCCGCGACGAGGTCATCCAGGCCGCCGCCGCCACGCCGCTCGCCGCCGAGCCCCAGACGCTCGCCGCCTACAGCGACGTGGGCTTCATCCTCCTGGGCGAAATCCTCTCGCGGGCCGCGGGCGCTCCGCTGGACACGCTCTTCTCCCGCCACGTCGCCGAGCCCCTGGGCCTCAGCGCCCGCTTCCACCGCCTCACCGACTTCCCCGCGGACGCCATGCCCGCGCCCACCGGCGCCACCCGCCCGCGCGAGCCCGCTCCGGGGCAGGAGACGCTGTGGAAGGACGTGCCCACCCAGCCCACGCGCCTGGGGGAAGTGGACGACGACAACGCCTGGGTGATGGACGGCGTCGCCGGTCACGCGGGCCTCTTCGGCACCGCCGTGGACGTGGCCCGCTTCGGCCAGGCCGTGCTGGACGGCTGCGCGGGTGGGGCCATCATCGCGCCGGGGCCGCTGTGGCACCGGGCGCTGGCCACGGACCCGAAGGTGCAGGCCAGCACCCGCTCCATGGGCTTCGATTCGCCCTCCGAGGGCGTGTCCAGCGCCGGGCACTACATTGGCGACACCCCGCCGGGCGCGGTGGGGCACCTGGGCTTCACCGGCACCAGCCTCTGGGTGGACCTGCGCCGCTCGCTGGTGGTGGCGCTGGTGACGAACCGCGTGGCCAACGGCCGCCAGGAAACGCGCATCCGGGATTTCCGACCGCTCTTCCATGACTTCGTCGTGGAGGCGCTCGAGCTCACTGAAACGAAGCAGGGACACCATGGCTGACGACAACGGAAACGTCCTCGACACCCTCGAACTCGGCAGCGTGCGCCGCATCCACCTGGTGGGCGTGGCGGGCACGGGCATGGGCTCCTTCGCCGGCATGCTCAAGGCCGCCGGCTACGACGTCACCGGCAGCGACGAGAATGTCTACCCGCCCATGAGCGACATGCTCCGGACGTGGGGCATCCCCGCCGCCACGCCGTACCGTCCGGAGAACCTGGACGCGGCGAAGCCGGACCTCGTCATCATCGGCAATGTCATCCGCCGCGTGAATCCCGAGGCCACCGCCGTGCGCGAGCGCGGCCTCAAGCAGATGAGCTTCCCCGCCGCGCTGGGCTCGCTCTTCCTGGACCGCTCGCACTCCGTCGTCGTGGCCGGCACCCACGGGAAGACGACGACGTCCTCGCTCATGGCCCACGTACTGGTGGCGGCGGGCAAGGACCCGTCCTTCCTCGTGGGCGGCGTCACGCAGAACTACGCGGGCAACTACCGCGTGGGGAAGGGGCCGCACTTCGTCGTCGAGGGCGACGAGTACGACACCGCGTACTGGGACAAGGGCTCCAAGTTCCTCCACTACCGGCCGCGCACCGCCATCCTCACCAGCGTGGAGTTCGACCACGCGGACATCTTCCGCGACTTGCCGCACTACGAGGCGACCTTCGAGAAGTTCGTCCGGCTCATCCCCCAGGACGGGCAGCTCGTCGTCTGCGCCGCCTACCCCAACGCGGTGAAGCTGGCGCGCGAGGGTTGCCCGGGGCGCGTGGTGACGTACGTGGCGAAGGAGGGCGCGGACGCGGACTACACGCCGCGCAACCTGTCCTTCGGCCCGGAGGGCGCGCGCTTCGACGTGGTGGCGCGCGGCGAGGTGCAGGGCACGGTGCAGCTCCCCATGGGCGGCGCGCACAACGTGGAGAACGCGCTGGCCGTCATCGCCGCGGCGCAGGGCCTGGGGCTCACCTTCGACGAAATCGCGCAGGGGCTGGCCACCTTCAGCGGCGTGAAGCGCCGGCAGGAGATTCGCGGCGAGCCAGACGGCGTCCTGGTGATTGACGACTTCGCGCACCACCCGACGGCGGTGCGGGAGACCATCGCCGCCATCCACCACCGCTACCCGGAGCGGCGGCTGTGGGCCATCTTCGAGCCGCGCTCCAACACCAGCCGCCGCAACATCCACCAGGAGGACTACGCCCACGCCTTCCCCGGCGCGGCCCGCGCCAGCCTCAAGGTGCCCGAGCGCCACGACAAGGTGCCCGTGGGCGAGGAACTGGACGTGCGCAAGCTCATCACCGACCTCCAGGCCCAGGGCATTCCCGCCGAGGGCTCCACGGACGTGCAGGCCCTGGTGGACCTGGCCGCCCGCGAGGCCCGTCCCGGCGACGTGCTGCTGGTGATGAGCAACGGGGCCTTTGGTGGTTTCATCGACAAGGTGCTCGCGGCCCTCGCGGCCCGGGCGCAGAAGGGAGCCTGACATGCCGCGCCTGCCATTCGCCGTCGTCGTTGGGGCGCTCGCGCTGTCCGGCTGTGCGAGCGCTCCCGCCATTCCGCCTCTGGGGCCAGAGGGGCAGGGGACTTCGCAGCGCAGCGGGCTCAAGGGCTCGCAGCCGCTGGACTTCCAGGTGAAGCGCTATCCCGGCGGCGAGCCGTATGACCTCGCCTCGGACCGGGGCAGCGTGGTGGTGCTCGACGTGTGGGCCACCTGGTGCGAGCCCTGCAAGGACGCGCTTCCCTACTACCAGGACCTCGCGAACGAGTACGCAGCCCAGGGCCTGAAGGTGTACGCGCTCAACATCGACGAGGACCCGCGCGCCATCCCCGCCTTCCTGGCGGAGACGAAGGTGACGCTGCCCATCCTCCTGGACCAGAACGCCCAGGTGGCCGAGCGCACCCTCAAGGTGCGGGGCATGCCCACCACGTATTTCATCGACCGCAAGGGCATGGTGCGCCACGTCCATGAAGGCTTCGCCGAGGAGTTCCTCGCGAAGTACCAGACGGAGCTCGAGGCGCTGCTCGCCGAGCCCACCCCGTAGAGGAGAGCGTCATGTCCCAGGATTCGCCCGACAGCCTGCGCCGCACCGCCGAGGAGGGGGCTCGGCTCGCTGGCCGCATCCTCGCGGACCGGTTCCTGGGCGAGCGCACCATCGAGTTCAAGGGTGGCATCGACCTGGTGACGGACGCGGACAAGGCCTCCGAGGAAGCGCTGCTCGCCTTCATCCGCGAGCGCCACCCCGACCACGCCATCCTCGCGGAGGAGAGCGGCGCCACGCAGGGCACCGACAGCCTGCGCTGGCTGGTGGACCCGTTGGACGGCACCACCAACTACTCGCACCGCGTGCCGCACTTCTGCGTCAGCGTGGCGGTGGAGGGCCCCGGCGGCGTGCTGGCTGGCGTCGTCTATGACCCGATGCTAAACGAGCTGTTCTCCGCCGCGCGCGGGCAGGGCGCCACCCTCAACGGCCGTCCGCTGCGCGCCAGCACCGTGTCCTCGTTGGACCGGGCGCTGCTCTGCACGGGCTTCCCCTACGACGTGCGCGAACGCCCGGAGGGGCCGGTGGGCCTCTTCACCCGCCTCATCCTCCACGCGCAGGGCATGCGCCGCACGGGCAGCGCCGCCATGGACCTGGCCTACGTGGCCGCGGGCCGCTTCGACGGCTTCTTCGAGTTCGGCTTGAAGCCGTGGGACATCGCCGCGGGCTCGCTGCTGGTGGAGGAGGCGGGCGGCGTCATCCGTCACATCTCCGGCGAGCCCTTCGACGTGCTGCGCGGCGACGTGATTGCCTCCGCGCCCGCGCTGGCCCCGGCGCTGCTGTCCGAGGCGAAGCGCTTCGTGGACGGGCTGCGCGAACAGCCTCCGCGCGGCTGAGGCTCAGGCTAGAAGAAGCTCTCCGGCACGAAGACGATGTCGCCGGGCTGGAGCATGAAGTTCTTCTCCCGCCCCACGCCGATGTCCTCCACGGGAACGCGAATCTTGCGCTCCTGCCCGTCCACCACGCGCGTCACCAGCGTGTTGTTCTTCGCCGCCAGCTTGGTGAAGCCGCCGGCCAGCGTAATCGCCTGGACGATGGACATCTCGTTGTCCACGGGGAAGGTGCCCGGCTTCTGCACCTCGCCGAAGACGAACACCTTCTGCGAGTTGTACTCGCGGATGAGCACCGATACCTGGGGGCGGCGCACGTAGCGCGCCAGGCAGTCCCGCAGCTGGTCCGCCGCCGAGCTGGGCGTCGTCCCCGACAGCGGCACCTTGCCGCACAGCGGGTAGTCGATGGTGCCCTCGCTGGACAAGCGCCAGGTGCCGGAGTGCTCGGGCTCCTGGAAGACGCGCACCTCCACCACGTCTCCGGGCCCCAGCTTGCCGCCACTGGAGCGCGCGGCTTCCGCCTCCGCGGCGGGCGTGGGAGCGGGCGGCGGCGGGCGCTGCGACGTGCCGAAGCAGGCGGGCAGCGTCATCAGGGACAGCACGGTGAGGGCGGCGCGGAAGCTGGTCATCTCCAGGAGGGACAGACGCTCACTCAGTACGTCACGGAGAGGCGGGCGTACCCCTCGTGCCGCGAGTAGTTGAGGCCGCCGCCATCCACCGAGGAGGAGCGGCGACCCAGCATGTAGCCTGCAGCGCCCGTCAGCCACGGGTAGAACTGGTACTCCGGGCCGATATTCACGCCGACGACGGTGTCATTCCGGCCGCCGTCGAAGCGCAGGAAGTCCACGGCGAGCCCGCCGGACACCGTCAGCTTGCCGCCGAAGAGGGCGCGCACCTCGCCGTAGCCCCGGTTGTCCGTGAAGAAGCCGTAGGCGGCCACGGGCTCCAGGGTGCGCAGGTAGCCCGCCTTGAAGCTCAGGGTGGGGCTGTAGAGGTAGGTGCCCTCCAACTGCCCCAGGAAGGTGCCGCCGCCGGTGCTGCCGAAGTTCTGGCCCCAGCCCGCCTTGGCCGTGACGGCCACCTTGGGGGACACGAGGCCCGCCACGCCGCCGATGACGCGCAGTAGCGAGGCGCCCGGCGTGCTGTCGTTGAAGTAGCTGCGCACGTCCAGGTGGGTGTCGAGCACCACCGCCGTCTTCGGCAGGAAGCGCCAGCGGCCTTCCGCGCCCACTCGCAGGTTGCCGTAGTCGAAGCGCTCCACGGCGGCCGGGTCGCACACGCTTTCGGTGCAGCCGACGGGGCTCACCGAGCTCAGCGGCTGGAAGAACTCCACCGCGTAGGCCACGCTGGGCGTCAGCTCCAGCGCGCCGCCGCCGGGGCGCCACGGGGCCTTCGCGCGCGCTTCATTGAAGAGGCTGAGCACGCCCACGCCCACGGCCGCGGTGCGCGTGCGGTCCGAGCGCGCGAACTGGTTCGACACCTCCAGCGTCAGCGGAGCGTCCGGGTTGAAGCGCGCGTTGAGGTCCGCCGCGCCCTCCATGCGCGAGGCCGCGCTGGAGTTCTTCGTCACCAGGCCCGTGTACAACACGTAGTCCAGGTTGGCGCCCAGGTTGAACGCCAGCGTGGACGACGGAATCTCCAGCCGGAAGCCAGGGCGGAAGCGCAGCGCCACGTCGCTCGCCAGGTTGGCCGATACCGGGTCGCTGTTGGGCTCCGAGTTGGAGGTGGGCGAGAAGTAGCCCACGCCGCTGTCCAGCCGCGTCTCCAGGTCGAAGTAGGGGTGCAGCCGCCCGTTACCCACCTTGAAGCCGTTACCCCCGGTGGGAGGCGTCGCGATGCCCTGGGCGGAGGCCGTGCCGCCCAGCGCGAGCAGCGCCAGAGCACCCAGTCCTCCCCAGAATGTCGCGGGCTGCTTCATGGCTCAGAAGGGCTTCCCAGGTGTGAGGCGCATTTCCTCTCACCTTTCGTGCTTGCGGCCGGCGGCGTCATAACATGCGGGTCAGGCCGGACCGAACGTTTGTTGGCGGGGTTATCGGACGGGGCTGGCGGGAGGTG
>NZ_SRLV01000062.1:0-50959 GCF_006518205.1 Myxococcus sp. CA005
GTGTCGGGGGCCGCACGTCGGAGGCGGACATGATGCGGGACGTGGGCGGTTTCGGTGGCGCGCCCGTGAAGTACTCGCTCATCGACAAGTTTGTCTTCGGGAGTGGCGGAGGCGCGGGCGAGGGCAACGATGACCTGGGCTCGAATGGCGGCGCGGGCGGCGGTGTTGTGTTCATCCGGGCCAGGGCGTTCTCGGGCGCCGGGCGCTTCTCCGCGGATGGGCTCGCCGCCAGCCACACGCCGGGAGACGATGGCGCGGGCGGTGGTGGCGCGGGCGGTGTCCTCATCCTTCGCGCGCAGGACTCACTGTCCTGCGGGAGCGCCCGAGCCGCGGGCGGCAACGGCGGCAACGTCAGCTACCCGGGCTGGGTGCTCGGCCCGGGCGGTGGTGGCGGTGGCGGCGGCGTGCTGCTGCAGGGGGCGACGGCGTCGTGTCCCATGAGCGTGTCGGGCGGCGCTGCCGGGACCCTCACCCCGTCGGATGGCGGAACGAATGGCGCGGGTACGGGGAGCGAAGGCTTCACCGAGGAATACCACGTGGCCTACCGCACGCCCGGGACGCCGTCTGTCAGCGCTCCCGTGTCCGGAGCGGTGGGCGTTCCTCACCGTCCTCGCTTCGAAGGCCGGGCGGACCCTGGCGTTCGAGTCCTCGTGTTCGTCGATGGCGTGGAGCTGCTTCAGGTGAGCTCTGGCGCGGATGGCGTGTTCACCGCTGGCATCCCTCCGCATCAGGCGCCGCTCGATGTCGGCACGCGCACGGTCCACGTGGTGGCGGAGGCGATGGGGGCGTACAGCGCGCCCTCCGCGCCTGTGTCGTTCTCTGTCGCGACCACGCTGGAGGATGGTGGCGTGGTGGTGGAGCCCATCCTGGTGATTCCCCAGGACGGGGAGACGGTGGGAACCACGCCGCTGTTCGCGGGCGTCGCGCCCAACGGGCAGACGGTGGGCATCGAGGTGGACAATGGCCCCGAGGTCATCATCCCCGTGGATGGCGCGGGCCGCTTCCGCTACCAGTGGCCTGCTGAATCGCCGCTGGCGCCGGGCCCTCATTTCGTCACCGTTCATTCGCACAACGAGGCGGGAATCAGCGGGCCCTACTCGCAGCCCATCCGATTCGAGTCCCAGGTGGTGAGCGGCGAGGGGGACGGAGGGACGTCCGGGCAGGATGCGGGCACGTCCCAGGGAGATGGCGGCACCCAGTTCCCAGAGGACGGTTGGCCGGTGCTGGTGGTTCCCGCTGATGGCGAGGTGGTGGACTCCACGCCGCTCTTCGCGGGCGCGGCGACGGCTGGCGCCACGGTGGTCATCGAGGTGGACGGCATTGAAGTCGCCACGGTGACGGCCGATGACACCGGGGCCTTCCGTTACCAGGTGCCCCGCGAGAGCGCGCTGTCCGTAGGCTCGCACAGCGTCGCGGCGCAGGAGCGCCTCGTCACCTCCAGCCGCGTGCCGGCGCGCTCGCGGACCACGGGCTTCGAGGTGCGGGGGCCCGCGGCGCTCGACGTGGGGTGTGGCTGCGGCGCATCGCCCGTGGGCGTGGTGGGCTCCTGGGTGCTGCTGGCGGGACTGGCCGGCCTGTCGCGGCGGCGGCGCGGATAGCGGTCCGCGAACGGCCGGCCTGCCCGGTGCGCTAGTCGTCTCCGAGCAGGCTGCCCAGGCCGACGCCACCCAGCACGCTGCCCTCGTCGCGAGCGCCACCCGGGCGCGAGGCGGAGAGAATGCGGCCCGCGAGCCGGCTGAACGGGAGCGACTGGAGCCACACCTTGCCGGGGCCGCGCAGCGTGGCGAAGAAGAGGCCCTCGCCGCCGAAGAAGGCCGTCTTGATGCCGCTCACCATCTGGATGTCGTAGTCCACGGTGGGCTGGAACGCGACGATGCAGCCGGTGTCCACGCGCAGCATTTCACCCGGGCCCAGCGTGCGCTCGTGCAGCGTGCCGCCGGCGTGGATGAAGGCGAGCCCGTCACCCTGGAGCCGCTGCATGATGAAGCCCTCGCCGCCGAACAGGCCGGTGCCCAGCTTCTTCTGGAAGGCGATGCCCAGCGAGACGCCCTTGGCCGCGGCGAGGAAGCTGTCCTTCTGCGCAATGAGCTCGCCGCCGAGCTCACTCAGGTTCACCGGGATGATTTTTCCCGGGTAGGGCGCGGCGAAGGACACCTTGCGCTTGCCGCTACCGCTCTTGTTGAGGAAGACAGTGGTGAAGAGGGACTCACCCGTCAGCAGGCGCTTGCCTGCGCCGAGCAGCGAGCCGAAGAAGCCGCTCGTCTTCTCCGAGCCGTCACCGAAGATGGTCTCCATCTCGATGCCGTCCTCCATGTACATGAGCGTGCCGGCTTCGGCGACCGCGGCTTCTCCTGGGTCCAACTCCACCTCGACGAACTGCAGGTCCTCGCCGTAGATGTGGAAGTCCACTTCGTGCATGCGTGCCATGGATGCGCTCCGTCGTGAGGGAAACGGCGCGCACCATAGCCGCCCGCGGTGGGGCTACCGCGACAGAATCAAAGCCAGGGTGGCCACGAGCCGGGCGTCGTCGCCGCCAATGGCAGGCGGAATCGACAGCGATACCGGGTTCTCCAATCCGGCGAGACACGAACGCCAGCCTTGATAGCGGCCTTCCTCGGAGGCCTTGAGCTGGTAGCTGCACCGGCCCACGTCGCCCTTGAGCGTCTGCGGCGTCACCTGGAAGTCGGTGAGCTGCCCACCGAACGTGCCCTTGGCGTGCAGGGCTCCTTCTTCCTGCGTCATCCGCAGGTCCACGGGGCCGCTTCCATAGATGCCGCGGATCCGCGCGGCGTCCAGCGTGAGGTTGAGGGGCCTGCCGAAGGCGCGGCCTCGAAGGGAGCCGTCGCTGAAGCCGACCTGCAGGTCAGGGCTGGTGAGGTCGCGGTCGGTGACACGCGCATTGAGCGCGACCCGAGGCGTTCGCAGGTCCAGGTACTGGACGGGCTGGGCCCAGGCCGAGCCTGCCGCTGCGAGCAGTGCGGCTGTGAAGATACGTGAAGTTCTCATGCTTTGAACGTAGTTGGCTCGCCAACCCGTCACCCGTGTCTTAGGCGTGGTGCACGAGAAGAGGCGTTGGCTCGCCTGGCGTACGGGCGGGTTGCCGGGCATCGGCAATCTGTTGTCGTTATGTCCCCGCGTTCCGGACGCGGTCATGGCTGGCACCGGTGAGAAGGAGGACGTCGTTCGTGGCGGAGCTGACCCCTGGTGTGGAGCAGGAGGCCCGACGGCCCAGAGTGTCCCTGTCGCTGGCATTGCGGTGGTTGATGTCGCTGGGTGGCATCCTCACGTTGATGGGCGGGCTGCACGCGTACATCGCGGTGCGCCTGTTCGTGAGCCCGCAGCTACCGCTGCCGTGGGCATGGCTGGGGCCCGTCCTGGTGGCGCTGCTCTTCCTGTCGCTGCCCGTAGGAATGGTGGCGTCGCGCCGCGAACCGACTCTCTGGGCGCAGGTGCTCCAGTGGACGTCCTACGTGTGGCTGGGCGCCTTCGGCATCCTGCTGAGCGCGGTGGTGGTCGTGGACCTGGTGGGGCTGGGCCTGTCGTGGTCGGGCGTGGTGACGGACGCGTTGGCCCTGGCCCGAGGCAAGGCCCTGGTGGCGGTGGGGGTGACGGTGCCGGCGGTGGTGTACGCCTTCATCACGGCGCGTGGCCGGGCGACGGTGGAGCGGGTGACGGTGCCGGTGGCGGGTTTGGCACCCGGGCTCAGCGGCCTGAAGGTGGTGCAGATTTCGGACATCCACGTGGGGCCCACGTTGGACGGCCGCTGGCTGCGGCGCGTGGTGGAGCAGGTGAACGCGCTCCAGCCGGACGTGGTGGCGGTGACGGGCGACCTGGTGGACGGCGCCGTGGACGCGCTACGGGACGAGGTGAAGCCCCTGTCGGAGCTGCGCGCGTCACTGGGCGTCTTCTACGTCACCGGCAATCACGAGTACTACCACGGGGGACCGGCCTGGGCGGCGGAGGTGGCGCGCCTGGGGCTCACCGTCCTTCAGAACGAGCACCGGGTGGTGGAGCGCGACGGAGCGCGGCTCACCATCGCGGGGGTGACGGACCATGACGCGGGCCACATCATTCCCTCGCATGCCAGCCGTCCGGAGCTGGCGCTGCGCGGGGCGCCGCAGGGCGTGCCGCGTCTGTTGTTGGCCCACCAGCCCCGGTCCGCCCTGCGCGTGGCGGAGGCTGGCGTGATGGTGGACCTGCAGCTTTCCGGGCACACGCACGGCGGACAGGTGTTTCCCTTCATGTTCCTCGTCAAATTGCAGCAGCCGGTGGTGCGTGGTCTGGCAACCATTGCCGGGGTGCGCGTCTATACCCACAGGGGGACAGGCTATTGGGGGCCGCCGCTGCGGTTGGGGCCCTCGCCTGAGATTGCGGAACTGACCCTGGTGTCTGCCCCGGGGTAATTGCGCACCATGTGCAACTGTTGAGTATCCGCCTAGAGTCCGGGGCCTTCCTTGCTGACGAGGGTCACTCCCCTGGATCTGGCAACGCTCAACAAGCTGCTCGCGGTCGGTGTGCAGAACGGTGCATCGGACATCCACTTCCGGCCGGGGGATCCGCCCATCTACCGGGTCAATGGCGCGCTCCGGCCCTTGAAGATGGAAAAGCTTCACGCGGACCACACGCGACAGGTGGCAGTCCATGTCGTGTCGGACCCCGAGGTGAAGAAGCAGATTGACACGCTTCAGGAGTGCGACGCGTCCTACAGCCTCCCAGGTGTGGCGCGCTTCCGGGTGAATATCTACCGGCAGCGGGGCTCGCTGGCGTGCATCCTGCGCATCATCCCGGATGAAATCCCAACCATTGACGGACTGGGATTGCCGCAGGTGTTGAAGAAGATTGCCGGCAACGAGCGCGGGTTGGTGCTGGTGACGGGCGCGACGGGCTCGGGGAAGAGCTCCACGCTGGCGGCGATGATTGACCACATCAATCGCACGGAGAACCTGCACGTCCTCACCATCGAGGACCCCATCGAGTTCATCTACAAGAACATCAAGTCCTCCATCTCCCAGCGGGAGATTGGCCCGGACACGCAGAGCTTCGCGATTGCGCTGCGCGCGGCGCTGCGCCAGGACCCGGACGTCATCCTGGTAGGCGAGATGCGCGACACGGAGACCATCGACATCGCGCTCAAGGCGTCGGAGACGGGCCACCTGGTGCTCTCCACGGTGCACACGACGGATGCGTCACGCACCATCAACCGCCTGGTGTCGGTGTTCCCCGCCGAAGAGCAGACAATGGTGCGCATGCGCCTGGCGGACTGCCTCAAGGCCACGGTGTCGCAGCGCCTGCTGCCCCGGGCCAGCGGCAAGGGCCGCACCGTGGCGTTGGAAATCATGGTGCAGACGAAGACGGTGGAGCAGTACATCCGCGACGACCGCGCCAACGAGCTGAAGGACGTCATCGAGAAGGGCCGAGACATGTTCGGCATGCAGTCCTTCGACCAGCACCTGACGCAGCTCTATCGGGAGGGGATCATCACCCTGGAGACGGCGCAGAGCGCGGCCTCCAACCCGGCCGACTTCCAGCGCGCGCTCGAGTTCGAGTGAGCGGCGCGGCTGTTGCCCTGGGTGAGCCCGCGAAGGCCGCGGGTACGCGGCAATCCCCCTGTGGAAACAGTAGGGTCATTCCAGACCCGATACGCTTGAATAGGTGTTGCTTCTGACTCACTGAACGGGCGTGCCAAGACGCCCACCTCCATGGGTTTGGAGGTCCTGAAAACCAGGAATTGTGCTCAGTAATTGAAGCAAAGATTGATATTTCCGCTATTGCTGGTTATTGTCGCGTTGTGTCCAGCGCCCCCGCCCCCCTGATTCGCCGTGCGCAGTCCCTCCTCGATGCCCGCCATCTGGTGGAGGCTGGCGCACTGCGTCTTCCCATCGAGCCCACTCCCGCGCCCGCACGGCGTCACCGGAGCGTGCCCAAGGGGCCTCGGGTGATGCTCGTCTCGGAGGAGCCGCTCTTCCGGCTGGCGATGGGCCGCGAGCTGGCGTCAGACTTCGAACTGGTCCCCACGTTGGGCATCGCGTCGGCGGATCGTCGGATGGACCTGGGTGTGGTGCCCGAGGCCGTGATCGTGGACCTGGACTCCGTGGAGCGAGCGGCCGTGCCGACCTTCCTGGCTCGGCTGGTGGAGCGCGACCTGGCGGGGCCACGCATCCTCGTGTCGTCCTACTTCCGTCCCGAGGTGGCGGCGGCCTACAGCGCCTCCAGCCTCACGCACTTCGCGCTGTCCCGCCCGTGGCGCCCGGGTGCGCTGCGCACGCTGGTGGAGTCCGTGATGGGGCTCTCCGGGCTGCGCGCCATGACGGCGGGGCGCTGAGGAACATGGCATGAGCCACGCGGCCACCTTCTCAGAGCGGCTGGTGGATGCGGGCCGGGGTCTGCTCACCGGTGTCTCGAGCGCGTCGGTGGGAGTGGCTCGCAGCGTGGGGGTGGTGCTGAAGGCGATGGGCGGAGGCGTGGCGCAGTGCGTGCGCGGCCGGCCTCGCGAGGGACTGCCCCAACTGGGCCAGGGCCTGACGCGCGTGGCGCAGCTTCCCGCGGATGCCGTGTTGATGGTGGGCGGGCGCGTGCTCAGCTCGGTGCAGGTGCTGGTCGGTCTGGAGCCGCCGGGCCGCCGCCTCTCGGCGGAGGAAATCGCCCGCCTGCGGCCCATCTTTGGAGACAGCCTGAACTACGCGGTGGTGCGGGTGAAGGTCGGTCGGCTGGGCCTGCTGGGCCTTCCCGGGCGGGCCTTCGCGCACGGCAACACCGTCTTCGTCCCGCCTCGGAGCGGGGGCGTGGACTTCGGCCTGCTCGTTCATGAGCTGACGCACGTGTGGCAGCACCAGCACGGTGGCACGGCCTACCTGAGCGCCGCGCTGGCCGCGCAGTGGTCCGGCGATGGATACGACTGGCGCAAGGGCGTGAGCCGCGAGAAGCGTTGGGCCCAGCTCAACCCCGAGCAACAGGCTCAGCTCATCGAGGACGCCGCCGTTGCCGGCCTCATCCCCTTCACCACGTCTGTGTCCCCGCGCATGAAGCTTCGGGGCTGGTCCGACGCGGCGCTCGACCTGCTGGATGAGGCCGTGGTCTGCCTGCACTCGGGCCGCGGCGCGCCCTGAGCGCTCACAGCTTGGGCGGGGCGAGCGGGTCATGCTCGGAGAGGAGCCGGGACACGCGCGCCTCATCCAGGCCGCGCCGTCGCTGGCGCCCTGCCTCTGAGCCGTTGCGGGTGCCTGGACGCCAGCGGGGCCCCGGGCCCGCCTGGAAGGTCGGACGCGGAGCCCCGTGGGTGCTCGCTCATGTCTGTGCGGGCGCTCAGCCCTGGTACTGGTGCACCGCCATGATGGGGTAGTTCATGCTGGAGATGGTGACGCGCTGCGAGCCATCCGAGTTGACGTTGTTGGAGCCGATGAACGTCGGCTTGCCGTCCTTCCAGCCCGCGAACATCACCACGTGCTGGCCGCCGTTGGTCTTCATGGAGACCACGTCACCCGGCTTCGCGTCCTTCAGGTCGATGCGCTTGAACTTGGGGTCCCTGTCCAGCTTGGCCATCAGGCCCATCACGCTGTTGTCGTGCTGCGAGTCGGAAATCTGGCCGGACTGCTCCAGCACGGCGGACACGAAGTTGGCGCAGTTGACGTTGTTGGGGACCCAGTCCTCCATGTCCGCGCCCACGCCGTTCTTCTCCAGCTTCAGCGAGCCCGCGTTCTTGCCCAGGTGCTGCGACGCGATTTCGAAGGGGCTGCCCTTGGGGCCGCGGACGCCGGGGCCGGAGCTGCTGGGGCCCTGCACGTCCTGCGCACCGCCGCTGCTGCCGCCGCCGCCCGTGGCGCCACCCGCGCGGCCCGCAGAGCCGCTCTCGAAGGAGTCCTTCGAACCGGGGATGTTCAGCGACTTGCCGGCGTAGATGAGGTCCGCGTTCTTGATCTGCGGATTCGCCTTCATCAGCGCGCTGACACTGGTGTTGTAGCGCTGCGCCAGGTGGGAGAGGGTGTCGCCCGACTTGATGCGGTAGCTGCTGCTCATGGGGGGCTCCGTAGGGGTCTGGAGCGGCGCGAGGGCGCCGCATGTACGTCTTGCACCTATTCTCGGAGCTTGAGACCCGGAGTTGCGTGCTTCTTGATTTTCAAGGCCAGCGCCCGGAACCCCCCGTGATTCCAGCGAATTTTCCGGAAGGTGGGTCGAAAAACACTTCAAAATGCGTCCTGGCGTCCGCGGAGGCTGCCAGCGCGAGCGAGCTGCCCTACCTTGGGCGGCATGAGCGCGCTGTCCCGGAGATTGAACCTGGACTGGGTGCTGCCCTCGCTGGCGGTGGGGGGCCGCTTCCCCATCGATACGGCGGAGCACCTCGCGGGGGCGCTTGGCATCCGCTATGTGGTGGACGTGCGGGTGGAGGACTGTGACGACGAGCACGTCCTGCGCGAGCACGGCATCACCTTGTTGCACCTGCCCACCGAGGACCTCCGGGCCATCCGTGGCGACCGGCTGGATGACGGCGTCGCGTGGGTGACGGACCAACTGGCTCGGGGCCACAAGGTCTACATCCACTGTGAGCATGGGGTGGGGCGCAGCGCGCTGCTCGCCTTGTGCGTCCTGGTGGCGCTGGGGCATCCACCGTTGGAGGCGCTGTCCCTGGCGAAGCGGCGGCGCTGGCAGGTGTCACCCAGCACGGAGCAACTGCGCACCTTCATGGCGTGGGCGGATGCCTGGCGTCAGCGGAACGCGGCGACGTGGCGTGTGCCCAGGTTGGAGGAGCTGGCCGCGATTGCGCACAGCCACCTGACCCAGCCGCCACCCGCTTCCCGCGGGAATGAGGACTGAGGGAGCGCCGCGCTACTGGTGTCCGGAGAGCATCCGCGAACCGGGCGCACGACCTGGTGGGCTGCCAGGACCTGTCCTGGGATTTGGCGGGCGCGGCGGTGGAACCGTCGCTGGACGCGGAGGCGCTGGCCGCCGCATCCTACGACGCCCACGCTCCAGACGAGGCGGCCCGGCTGCGGCATGCCGCGGCTCGCTATGCGGAGTTGCTGCGTCGTGAGCTGGCCTCGGCCAGCAGCCGTCCACGGCTGGGCGGAGTGGGTGTGGACGCGCGGATGTAGTGACGCGCAATCCCGGCTTTACTGTCGTCCCCTGACATCTGGTGGTCCGCGGATGCCGAGGCGCTTGAAGCGGGCGAGGGCTCCGCGCATGGTGCTGGTGTGAGCTCCATTCCTCATCCTGACTTCACGGCCGCGCGTTTCTCCTCCTGTCCGGACGCGCGCTTCCAGCCTGCGCCTGCGGACGGCGTGTTGCCGGAGGGCTTCTTCACCACGACGAATCTACCCACCTACGTGCGCGTGGGCGGCGCGTGGCGCATGCCGCGCGAGCCGCGCATGGACGGGGCGCTGGTGCTGGATGCCCAAGGCGAGCTGTGGATTCGCGAAGGCCGTCGCGTGCGTGCGGGCGAGCACGTGGTGGTAGGCTTCGCGGAGGATGGCAGCGAAGGCGTGTTCGTGAACTCCGCCTACCTCGCGGATGAGGGCGAGGGGGAGTTCAAGTTCATGACGAGCGCGGTGTCCCGCGAGAAGCCCATCGACTACGCGCACATGGCCCGGGTGCTGGTGGACGAGCGAGAGCGCGGGGGCTACCCCATCTGGGTGACGGGGCCGGCGCTGGTGCATTCGCGGGCGCGCGCGGACATGACGTGGTTTGTCGCCAATGGCTTCGTGGGCGCGCTGCTGGCGGGCAACGCGGTGGCGGTGCATGACATCGAAGCCTCCATCTTCGGGACCACGCTGGGGATGAGCGGCTCGGGCGAGGCCACCTCGGGCGGCCACGGCTTGCACATGCGCGCCATCAACAAGGTGCGGGCGGCGGGCTCCATCGCCAAGGCAGTGGAGGCCGGGGTGATTACCAGCGGCATCATGCACGCGTGCGTGGTGCACAAGGTGCCCTTCGTGCTGACGGGCTCCATCCGTGACGACGGGCCGCTGCCGGACGTGGTGACGGACAACCTGGAGGCGCAGGTGGCCATGCGCGAGCACGCGGTGAAGTCCACCATGGCGGTGATGATCGCCACGGCGCTGCATGCCATCGCCACCGGCAACATGCTGCCGGCGTTCGTCACGGAGAAGGACGGCTCATTGCGGGAGCTGCCCACCATCTGCGTGGACTCGTCCGAGTTCGTGGTGAGCAAGCTGAAGGACCGCGGCACGCACCAGGCCTTTGGCGTGGTGACGAACGCGCAGGACTTCATGCATGTCCTGCGGCTGTACGTGGAGCGTGACCTGGCGGCGCGCGGGCTGCCGGTGCCGGGGGACGCGCTGAGGAAGTAGCGAGCGCCTCCCGGCCGCGACGGCGGGCCTGGCACCGGTGGCCAGGCTCGCCTGGGTGTCTCCGCGTCAGAACGACTCTTCCGGCACCTCCATCAGGTCCAGGTTGCCGTGCTCCACCATGCGGGCGGCGTGGGCGACGCCGGGTAGCACCTCGTGGCAGAACCAGCGGGCGCTGGCGAGCTTGCCCACGTAGAAGGCGCGGTCCCCGGGGTTGCTCTTCATGCGCTCCAGCGCGACCTCCGCGTGGCGCACCAGCAGCCAGCCGATGACGACCTCCGCGACGGCGGCCAGCACGCGGTTGCCCTGCAGGCCCACGTGATAGATGGACTCGCCCAGCTTGCCCATCAGCGTGCCGAGCATCGTCTCCAAGTCGCCCAGCGCGCGGCCCAGCGCGGCGCGCTCGGCCTCCAACTCCTTGCCCTCTCCGGTGCGCTCGGCCGTCTCGCGAATCTGGGACAGCAGGCCCTGGAGCGTCGCGCCGCCGTCACGCGCCACCTTGCGCATGAGCAAGTCGAGCGCCTGGATGTGCGTGGTGCCCTCGTAGAGCGTGTCGATTTTCTGGTCCCGGATGTACTGCTCCACCGGGTAGTCCTGCAGGTAGCCGGAGCCGCCGTGGACCTGGAGCGACAGCGCCAGCAGCTCGTAGGCCTTCTCCGAGCAGTAGCCCTTCACCAGCGGCAGCAGCATGTCGTTGAGCGTGTCCAGCTCGCCCGCCTCGGTGGCGCGGTGGCCGCCCTTGCGCTCCACGCCGTCCTGGATGAACGCGGTGTAGAGGCACAGCGCGCGCATGCCCTCCGCGTGGGCCTTCTGCGCCATCAGCATGCGGCGCACGTCGGGGTGACGGAAGATGGGCACGCGGGGCGCCGTCTTGTCCCGGGCCTGCATCAGGTCCGCGCCCTGGAGGCGGTCCTTGGAGAAGGCCAGCGCGCGGCCGTAGCCGGCGGACAGCGTGGCCATGGACTTCACGCCCACCGCCATGCGGGCCTGCTCGATGATGTAGAACATCTGCCGGATGCCGTCGTGGACCTCGCCCAGCAGCAGGCCGCGACAGGGCTTCCCGTCGCCGAAGGTCATCTCACAGGTGACGGAGCCCTTGAGCCCCATCTTCTTCTCCAGCTTGGTGCACACCACGCCGTTGGCTTCACCCAGGCTGCCGTCCTCATTCACCCAGTACTTGGGCACGACGAACAGCGACAGGCCCTTGGTGCCAGGCGCCGCGCCCTCCGGACGCGCGAGCACCATGTGGATGATGTTCTCGGACATGTCCGAGTCGCCGTTGGTGATGAAGCGCTTCACCCCTTCGATTTCCCAGACGTCGTCGGAGACGCGGCGGGCCTTGGTGCGGGCGGCGCCCACGTCACTGCCGGCGTCGGGCTCGGTGAGCACCATGGAGCCACCCCAGCGGCGGTCCAGCATGTGCGGCAGGAAGCGCTGCTTCTGCGCGTCCGTGCCCAGCCGGTCGATGATGCGCGCCAGCAGGTTGCCCAGCGTGTAGAAGGCCAGCGAGGCATTGGCGCCCACCAGCAGCTCGAACGCGGCCCAGCCCAGGGAGGGCGGCGCGCCCAGGCCGCCCAGGTGTGGCGGCTGCTCCAGCAGGTGCATGCCCGCGTCGAAGAAGGCGTTCATCGCCTTCTTCAGTCCGGGCGGCAGCGTCACCTCGCCATTCTCGAGCTTCGGCGGGTTGTGCTCCGGCTCTTCGAAGCTCTGGGCCAGCTCGTTGGTGCTGAGCTGGGCGAACATCTGGAGCATCTGGCGTGCGGCCGTCTCGTCCAGGTCGCCAAAGGGTGCGTGGCCCAGCGAGGCTTGGCCGATATCGAGGAACTCGAAGAGGTTGAATTCGATATCGCGCAGGTTGGGGACGTAGTGGTTCGAAGACGACATCTCGGGCTCCTCGCGGGTGTGGGGCCGCGAGGGTAACCCGAGATTGATTTGCGAGTCAGTGACTCTTGAGTTGCAGGGTGGGCACCGCGCCCTCGCCGAGGACGAGGTGCACCTGCCCCACCTTGGACGCGAGGTCCTTGTAGGCTTCCAGTTCCTTGAGGCGCACCAGCAGCGGGTTCTCCGCCAGCACCTTGGCCGTCTGCGCCATGGAGCGGGTGGCGGCCGTCTCCTCGCGTCGCAGGATGACGTTGGCCTCCGCTTCCTTCTGCGCCTGGATGACGCGGTTGAGCAGCTCCTTCATCTCACCCGGGAGGACGACGTCCTTGATGCCGAAGCGCAGCAGGTCCAGGCCCACCGTGTGGGCGCGGTCCTTCACCTGGGTGAAGAGGCTTTCGGCCACGGCTTCTCGCGAGGCGAGCAGCTCATCCAGCGTCCGCTCCGACACGGCCTCGCGCGCGGCCAGTTGCATGGCCAGGTAGAGGACGTCATCCGGAGCGCGGGACACGACGGCGAGCCGGCGCGCGTCCGAGACGCGGAAGGCCGCTGACAGGTTGAGGCGCAGCGTGACGCGGTCCTTCGTCATCACCTCCTGGCCGGTGACGTGGAGCAGGCGCTCACGCAGGTCGATGACGGCCAGCTGCACCTTGCGGGCGACGGTCCACGCGGCGTGACGGCCCGGAGGAAGTTCGGCGTCCAGCACGCCATCCACGTAGCGGAGCACGACGGTGCCCTCAGTGGCGGTGGCCTCTGTGTAGTCGCTGGTGGGGACCAGGGCACGCACGTCGTCACGCAGCGGCGCCGTGGTGACACCCGAGGTGTCCACGCGCTCCACGCGCACGGTGGGCGCGCCGGGCGTCAGCTGACGGCTGGGAAGGCGCTCCACCGTCCACACCTGGTGCAGGCCCCGGCCGAGCCACCGCACGGGGCGGCCCTTGTGGAAGAGGATGGCGCGCTCGTCGGCACTCAGCTCCACGACCTGCAGGTCCGTCTCCGGCACGAGGGGCAGGAACGCCGGGTCGAGCTGGACGAGCGGCTGCTCGGTGCTCACGCGCACCAGCCGCACCTTTCGGAAGGGGTGGAGCAGCCAGTACCGGCCGGGAACGAGGTAGCGCTCCGGCTTCTCGTCCACCAGCACGAACGCCCGCTCATTCTGCCCGATATCCACACGCATGATGCTCATCGCGCACCTCCTTTCCCCCTCCGGGGAGCTTGAAGAACCGGGACGTTTCAGTGCGCGTTGCCGCGTGTGTCCCGGGTACTGCTGAAAAGTGAGGGCCCCACCGTTCACGGACGTGGAGCGCGGACCGCCTGTCCTGGCCGCTTCCTGGCTGCTCGCGCCTGCGCGCCGGGCACCTCCGCGGACGGCGGCAGGGGCTTCCGCTGACAGCTCGGAAGGGGCCTTGTCGCCCTGGCGAATCGCCGGGCATCGAGGTGGGAGGAGTGGGAAGCGGTGGACCCGCGCTCACGTCAGCTCGCGGCGGAACCCTCTGGATTGAACGAAGGAATCGAACCTTCTCCGCAGGATTTGGACCTGTGCTCTACCAGTGAGCTAGTTCGGAGCCAGGCGCATCTGGCGCCTGCTTCCTGTTGGACCCGACGGGGGTCCGGCCGGGCGGTCCGACATGAGGAAACCACTGCGAGCGATGGACCCGGGAACACCCTCGCCGACACCTGGGCGCAGTGCGCCCCTGCCCGGAGTTGGGAGCCCGGGGACAGCCCCGTGACGCCTCTGGATTCCGCCGAGGTCGAGCGACGGGACGCGGCGTGGCGTCTGACAGGATGGAATCCGCGAGTGGCCTGGTTGCCCGTGCGCATGATGGCAAACCAGCGTTTCAGCCCGCACGGGCGAGGCTGGGCAGGAAGAGATAGTCGGACTGCGCCGAGAGCCCGCGACGCTCGGCCAGATGCAGGAGCGCCATGCCCCCACGAAGATGAAGGGCTCCGTCTCCGACTCTTCATCCCTGGGCATGAAGGATTTCGCCTGCGTGTGGCAGTGGTGCTCTCGTTCCTTCAGGAGCGCTTGGAAGGTGGCGTCAATGCCCTCCTGTCCTCGCACCAGGAGGGCCCGGCACCATGTGGGCAGCCGGGGGAAGTCCTGACCGTCCATGCCCCGCTCCAAGGCGTCCAGCAGTGGCTCCGCGCGACCGGGTACCGCGTCTTCTTCGGTGGCGATGAGGAGGCCGAGCAGGCGCGCCTAGAGGAAGTCCTCCTCGAACTCGTGGCCCTTCACGGGCGTGTCCGCCGACAGGCGGGCAATGTCGTGGGCCAACTCGCCCACCCCGGGGCCAGTGAGTCGCAGAGCGGCCCGTAATGGCCCGTCGCGGTGAAGCGGTTGAAGGGCCGCAGCTCGCCCGTCGCCCATTGGAGCCGCCGGCGGTGGGGCTGCCCGGAGCGAACCAGCCGATCGCGGAAGGTGGCTCCATCCGCATACGCGAGCAACTGGGCGATGGCGGCGGCGCGCGTGTGCCGCGAGAGATGGAAGAGGATGCGCTCGACCTCGTCCGGCGGACGTTGGCCCTGCTCCAGCTCTTCCTCCAGCAACGCGGCCTTGGCGCTCGCGGCTGCCTCGACGGCACGCATGTTCGGGGTATTCATTCTCGCAGCTTTCCCCATTCACGGCCGTAGTCGTCCATCTCCTGGAAGATCATTCCATCGCAACCCGCGCGGAGGATGTCATTGGCAAGATCTTCCCGGATGACAACGAGATTGCTTTTCCCCTGGGCCTGAAGAGCTTCGCGTCCGGTGGGATCTTCTCCCCATCCAATGACAACCGGTAGAAATAGAAGACCTGATCGGGGCGGATTTCTGAGCACCCGAACTCGCGGCTATGTCAGACCCGAGGAGTACGAGCGGAACGCCTCAACCCGAAGTGCGGCAGCTTAACGAACCTGTTCACGAAATCGGCTCTCCCGTACTTCGGGTGGTTCCCCTCGGGGCAGCAGGCAGGCGCGGCAATCAGACAGCTCAGCGAATACACCCTGGGAATGGAAACGCTGTACCCATTTCCTGGATACCGGGGACAGGAGTGCGCCCCTCGTCGGTAGCCTTCACTCCGTGACGGAGGCGCCTGCCATCATCCGCACATGCGATGGACACCCCTTAACTTCTAAGATGGGCGTGTACAGGATTGGTGAGTCCGACTCGGCGGATGTCGCTAACAAAACGGTCCCGCTCAGTCGGGACCTCTACGTCGATGACTTCGGCCTCTGCGATGCCAAGGAACGACTTTGCCTCGCGCACGGTCGCTCGCGGACTTGAGAACATGAAAGCGACGAATCGCGGCTTACGTCGAGCCTGCTTTCGCTCTAGGAGTTTCTCCCATGCAAGAAAGCTCTTACTGATTTCCTCAAGCTGGTTTTGCACGTCATGCCGGAGTCCGAGGACGGGCTCCATCAACATAAGTTCTTCCGCACCTATGACAGCATGCGTGATGTTGCCGGCGTACTCATCTTCGAGGCCCAGTGTCTCCCCTTTGAAGCGGCGCTCCACGAACTGCTCTACGCGCCATGTCTGAAAGAAGAGATTCCCCACTGAGTCTCGTCGAGGGGATGGGAAGGCGGACTCCCGCGCATCGCCGGCAGCGAGGGGGCGCTGAGGGAGGATGAACTTCGCCACCCAGGACAGCGGGTCGTTCACCTGTGCTGGAACGGCGAGCTGCCCACCAAGGACGGCATGCGGTCCCAGGCTCATTGGCAACTGGTCGAATCTCTCGACGGACTCTAGGCCACGAAGGAGTCCCTGCATGTTGTGCCACGTAGCAAGGCCGCCGACGCAGCCGGGACCAGCAGCATGTGGCGCCCGAACAACCCGTACGCCACTCCCTTGCTGCACGAGCGCTGCGACTGGCACACGCATGCCCGAGAAGGGGTCAGGCATGAAGTGAACGAGTCGAAATCGGGCAGTCATGGGCGCGAACCTACTTTCTCAAGATACTCTGCTACGAGCTCCGGCGCACGCGCCATTCGACTGAGGAGCGCACCCAGGAGCACATCCTCTGTTTCACGGGGTTCACGAGAGAGCGAGCAGGCCTCCATCACCATCGACTTCACGAGGTAGGTGCTGAGGGACTGGGCCTGGACAGCGGCCAGCATTGCCCCCTCTTGGATGAGCGTGACCGGAATCCCGTCGACGAGCTTTGCGATGCTCGGCGTATTCATGCCCGCCGCAGCGAAGTCGGTGGGCCTACCAGCCAGGGCATTGGCCATGTCGATGCCCCAGGCACGGCGCGAGTACTCATGCTCCGCCGTCGCCTGCAAGACGAGGTTCCCCTCATGGCGGTCATCGTTGAGGAGAATGGCGTCGAGTGCCAGCAGCCGTCCGACATCGGGATAGTTGACGATGAAGTTCGCAAGCTGACGGTCCCAATGCTGGATGTCCGGGATGACTTCGCTGAGCCAGGTGGTGTCGTCAGGCGGGCCTGTTACGGCTCCCTCCGGGACGGGCGCGCCAAGCGCTTGACCAAGCAGGAGACCAAGCGCTTCCGCAAGAAGCCCATCGGCGCCCAGTAGGCGCTTGTGCACCCAATGCCGGTCCCCATCCATTGCGTAGGTGGCATCGCACGCATTGGGGACGAGCACTTCCGCCACCGGAACGACGCTTGGAACCCGCTTGATTCGGTCGCCCCAAAGCGTCGCTGCGTGCGCTGGTCGCGGCACCTTCGCCATTCACCCTCCCGAAGACCAGCTTTGACCGGGAGGACGGATTCCTGCAAGGCCCCTTCAGCCTCCCCACTCTGGGGCACCCTCACCCCAGGGTGGTAGGGCTGGGCGTTGACGGGCGTTCAGGCCGTGCGGGAGGCTGGGGAACATGAAGAGGCTTGTGGGGGCTGTGATAGTTGTTTTGACGGTTGCTGGATGCGCCACTCCGTACCAGCGAATGGGTATCCGCGGGGGCTACCGAGACACCGAGGTTGCCCCAGGCATTGTTCGCATCGAGGTGAAGGGGAATGCCTTCACAAGCGTGGACACCCTTGAGGACTACTTCCATCAGCGCGCCGTCGCTATCTGTCGGCCCCGCAACTACGACTGGCGTCTTGACTCCGGAACTACGAGGGGGCCAAGCAGCATCGTTGCGAACCGCTACGGGAACACCCTCCACGTCTATCAGCAACCTGCGCCGACCAAGGGCTGGGTGTCGGGCGTCATCGCCTGTGTGGAGGCACAACCCGACGCCACTTTGAGTCGTACAGATCGGCACCGCTCTAAGACGTCCGTGTCCATCCTCGTGCAAGTCGTCGATGTTTCCACGGGTAAGGTGGCCAACGCGCCCGGAGATGCCGTTGGTGAACAGATTCACACGTCCAAGCGTCTCGCGCTTGTGCGGGACGGGAAGGTGACGGCCATCACGCCAGAGGGGCACCGAGTCCAAGTGGACGCGGCCAAAGCAGGCGCCGCCTTGACCCTTGGATACCGCATTCTCTCCGGGGCAGACCTCGCGAACGAGGAACGGGCCGCCGCGATGGGCGACGGAGCAGATTGATGCAGCCTCCTGGGCTGCGGGAGGCTGGTGGCATGCGCCAACTGTCCTATATATTGATGTTGGTTTTGATGTCTTTTGGGGCGACGGCTTCCGCTTCAGACGACGTCGACGAATCGCTTCGCTATTTGCCTGGTGTCGCAATTGTCGTCCAAAGCTTGCCGCCACATGCCAGCATTACAACTGCTCAGGTGAGGACAATGACCGAACTCGCCCTGAGACGTTCCGGCATCCGCATTTTCACTGACGACGAAGCTATTTCGGTCTCGGGGTATCCCGTCCTTCATGTGAACATCGACATCGGGAAACCAAAAGAAGCGGTGATTTACTCTGTCGACATCACGCTTCGTCAGTTCGTTAGACTCCTGTCGACAAAAAGCCTTGCTCGCGCAATCACATGGACAACCAGCGGCGGCTATGGCGTCGTGCCAAGGCATGATGTCGGGAGCCTGATTCGTGAAGGGCTCCAGCCAATGTTGGATGACTTTTGCAATGACTACCTAAAAGCCAATCCTCCGCAGCATCGCCCGGCGCGCGTCCGCCCGGCGGTAATGGACCTTGTTGACCCTGAGCCCGTTGTTACTGAATAGGTCGTCCCAGCACCTCCGCCAGCGCGTGCTGGTGTTTCTGTTCTTCGGTCGCGAGCGCTGGGCGTTCACTCTGTGGAAGTAGCGCCCTCGCCTCTGCCTCGTAGGGGGTTCGGAGGAGTTTGGCTAACGTTGCCTCCCTTGACTGCAGGAGGCGCTGTGGCGCTGTTTCACCCAGCAGAAAGCGCTGCACCTCCGGTAGGTTGGCAGTCATCGCCAGTGGCGATGTCACCCAGTGTGCTGGGGCAGAAGTAAGCGCCCTGACGCCAGTGACGGGGAACTTGTCCTCAAGCACGTTCTTCTCCGCGACCGCCATGTCGCGCAACTCGCTGAATGCGTTGCGCTCGGAGCTTCCGGCACCGCTTCGGGCATAGGCCCCTTCTCGGTTTCCGCGGCAATCGCTTCAGATACGTTGTTCGGGGACCGGCGTGGAGAACTGAGGCCCGAGCCGCGCTTGCTCATCTCCCCGCGCCTCCGTGACGCACTGCAGGCGATGCGTGCGCAGGGGTATGCACTGGAGGCCGCCCACTTCGTGTGAAGGGGCGGCCCCGCGGTGGTGTGCCTCGGCGCTACTTCACGGCGTCAGCGTCCTGGGGCACCAGAGGGATGGGCGCCTTCGCCGTCTGCTGCGCGGGCGTTGCCAGGATGGCCTCCTCCGGCTCGGCGGGCTGAAAGGATGGTTCAGGCTTCATCTGCGTGCACTCAGACGCGTATCGGACACCCGGCCGCTTCTTCTTTGAGGACGCGCGTGACTGATTCGCCTTCGTCTTCGTCGCCGACGGCAGTTCGCACATGAGCGGTGTGTCGTCCGTGGTGTCGATGATGGGCTTCACCACCCTGGGCGGTGGCGCGGTCTGGGGGCCCTGCGACGACGAGCTCCGTCGTGCAGAGGACGACACGTCACCCCGGAGCGCCGCGTCGCTGCGCTGCGTGGAGTCGGTCTGCGTGTTCGCCAGTCCCTCGCTGCTGGACGTGGAGGTGGCCGTCGCCACCGCCGAGGGCGCGGGCTTCTTCGCTGCTTCACCCAGCGCCTCCGCGAGCAGGTTGTTGCTCTCATGCATCTGGTTGCGTGCCCGCTCCATGCTGGCGTCGTGACGCGTGAGCTGCTCCGTGAGGGCGGCTTGATGCTGGTTGCGCTCCTTCTCGATGCTCGCCTTCAGCGTGTCCCGCTCCCGCGCCACCTCGCTCAGCCGCTGCTCCAGCGCGCCCTTCTCCGTGTTCAGGATGGTCTCCGCCCGGGACATGCAGGCCGCGAGGACTTTCTCCTCGGACTCCCGCTCCGGCAGGGGTTCGCTTCGGTTCCACGCCACCAACGCGCTGCTCTGCCAGCGGTAGTCCGTGTGCATCACGCACTCCTGCACCAGCCGCGTGAGCCGGTCCTCGGACCAGATGGGCACGGGCCGAGCGCACGGCCCCACTTCCTCCTTGAGCGTGGAGGGAAAGGCCCGGGTCTGCTTCACCCAGCAACCGTCCCGCTGCTCCATCCGCACCGAGGTACACGCGCTCGCCACCATCGCGAGCGACACCGCAGCCACAAGCCTCATGTCTCCCTCCGTCCCCTACGCCCATTGGCCCGTGCTTCTCCGCGGGACGGTAGGGACGGCAAGGGCCCGCGCCCATGTCCGTGAACCCTGGAGCCGTGTGGGAATGTCCGGGGACAGACCTTCAGCGGCAGGCGAGCGAGCGTGGGACGACCCACCACGGTGTGTTGGCCAACGCTCCTGTCCGTGTGGGCGAGGCACAGTCACATCGCCCGCGCCTGCCCGGTTGCTCCGCGAGGTCGCTCAGCGGAGCAGCGCTTCCGTGTGGCCCAGCAGCTCCGGCCCACCGGGCTGTCCGTGACCCGGGACCACCACGCGCGCCTCCGGAAACCGCTGCCGCGTCCGCGACAGGCTCGCGGGCCAGGCCGCTACGTCCGCGTCCGCCACGTTGCCCAGGTTCGTCGAGGCGCCGTCCTTCACGAAGCAGCCGCCGAACAGCACGCCGCTGTCCCGGTGCCACACGACGATGTTGTCCTTCGCGTGGCCCGCCCCCGGGAAGAAGAGCTCCAGGGAGTCCACCGTGCTCGTCTTGGCGAAGGTCTCCGTGGGGCCTGGCAGGCCCAGGGACGTGGCAATCCGTGCCGTCTCCTCCAAGCCATGGACGGGGATGCCATGCGGGGCGAGCGCCGGAACACCACCGAGGCGATCTTCATGGAAGTGCGTCACCACCGCCGCGCGGACCGGACGCCGAAGCGTGTCCCGGGCCCAGTCGAGCAGTAGCGCGCCCTGCCGTGCATCCCAGCCCGTGTCGACCAGCAAGGACGTTTCACCGTCCTCGATGATGAGCCCGTTGGTGGAGACGCGGCCGAATGGCTCCAACGTCACCACCGTGATGTGCAGCCACACGCCAGGCGCGAGCTTCCGCACGCTCACGTCATCCGCCAGCACGTATTCGTCCGGACCCTGGGACTGCGCCTTCACGGGGATGTTCCGCTCCACCGTCGCGGCCGGCGTGGAGCGGGTGCAGGCGGTGCTCAGGGTGATGAGAAGAGCACCGGCACAAAACCAACGAAGAGGAAACAACGTCATCGTCAAGAGGCCTCGGCAGCGGCGATGCCGCGTCGGAGTGGAGGGATTCGCGCGGCACACCGAGGCGGGCCTGGGGCCTGGCGCGGTGTGCCCCGGTTGTACCGAATCAGTGCGCCTCGGAGAGATGGGAGGTGGTGAGCCAGCCCTTGCCGTCGAACCGGTAGCGCCAGGTGGCATTCCCCTCACCCCAATCGACCAGTCCCTGTCCCGGGGGCAGGGCCGCGTCATTGGAGACATCGCGCTGAAGGCAGCTCAACTTCCGCGGCAGCGTCTGGACTTCCCGCAGGTGCCCGCCTCGCGTGAAGAGCACCCGCACCGGGACGGGCCGGTTGCACGAGTATCCCTCGCCCGGAAAGGCATAGTCCTGCTCTCCGTCCTGGTCGAAGTCACCCGGTACGCACGGCCAACCGTTCTTTTGCAGGGCGTCCAGGTCTACGCCGATCTCTCGAAGGTGGGGCGCCGCGTCTCCGACGTTCCCTACGCACAAGCACCGGAAGTTCGTTTCCGGGTCGCATCCGCCATCCACGAGCGCAATCGACACGCTCGGCGGCGTTGGGTCGCCGCGGAGGGGGGCCTCCGCACAACCCACGGCCATTGCCAGCAGAGACGCCCCGATGCAGGTCCAACGCAGCCGAATCACGTGTCGATGCCTCCTGGGAGGAGTCCAGTGCAAGCCTCGTGCACACCTTGGAGTGGCCGGGCTGTGGCCCTCAGGCACCAGAAGTGCGGTCCTGGAGCCACGCGCTCAGCGCCGCTCCACCTCCCACCACCCGAACCACATGGTCCGCTGCTCCGTGAGCTGAACCCAGCCGGGTGCATGCGCGTACGTGCGTGGGAGCAGCCCTGCTTCCGCGACGGCCCGGGCGGTCTCCTCGAATGAGTACAGGTGCAGCGTCACCGCCGGCCCCGCCGTTTGAATCGGCTGCACGGGCGCCTCGTGCCCGTCCAACCCCGGCCGTCGCTCCAGCACGGTGAAGAGCAGCTTGCCGCCCGGCTCCAGCGCCTCCGCGAGGTGCTTCAGCACGCGAGGCAGGTCGTCGCAGAAGTCCAGACAGCCAATGGCGAGTGCGACGGTGAAGCGGCCCCAGTCGGGAGGAATCGGCTGGTGGTAGCTGTGTACATGCCACGCGCCACCCGGCCGCGCTGTCCGAGCCAGCGCGAGCATGTCCTCGGAGAGGTCGGTGCCAACCACGGCGATGGAGGCGTCCAGTCCGCGGGTGTGAAGCCCCGGCCCACACCCCACGTCGAGCACGCGGGCGCCGGGCGCCACCACCGCCGCGAGGAACCGCTCCACCCGTTCCTCGTACCGGTGCAGGGCGGGGAAGAGCACCTCGTAGGCCGAGGCAATCTCCCCGTACACCTGCTTCACGCCCTCTTCCTGTGCATCCCGCGACACGGTTCCTCCGGCTCGTGCGAGCGCCCTGGCGGCGGACCTGCTTCGCTTAGGCACCGGCATGCCGCACCCGCCGGGGAAGGCCTCGGCGGGGAACCCTAGCATGCGGCATCTGCCTCAGTCCGCGACCTGCCGGAACACCGCGAGCGAGCGGCCGATGAGCTCGAACGTCTCACCTTTCACCGGCTCCGGTCCCCGGTTGTCGTCGGTGGTGCAGAGCTCCAGCTCCCATCGCTGGCTCTGCGCGGCAGGCGGCAGCTTGTACGTCACCGGCTCATGGTGCGAGTTGAGCAGTATCAGCAGCGCGTCACCGATGATGCGCTGCCCGCGCTCGTCCGGCGTGGGGATGGCGTCGCCGCCCAGGAGGAATGCCAGCGAGCGCACGAAGGGCTTCTCCCAGTCCTCCGCCTTCATCTCCGGGCCATCCGGCCGGAACCACGTCAGGTCCTTGTGCTCGGAGTCCCACAGGTGCTGACCCTTGAAGAAGCGGCGGCGCTGGAGCACCGGCTGGCGGTGGCGGAAGTGGATGAGCTTGCGCGTGAACGCCAGCAGCTTCCGCCGCCGCTCATCCAGGTTCCAATCCACCCACGACAGCTCGTTGTCCTGGCAGTACGCGTTGTTGTTGCCGCCCTGCGTGCGGCCCATCTCGTCACCCGCGACAATCATCGGGATGCCGGTGGACAGGAAGAGCGAGGCCAGCAGGTTGCGCTTCTGCCGCTCGCGCAGGGCGATGACGTCCGCTTTGTCCGTCTCACCCTCCACGCCGCAGTTCCACGACTGGTTGTCGTCCGCGCCGTCACGGTTGTGCTCGCCGTTGGCCTCGTTGTGCTTGTGGCTGTACGTCACCAGGTCGTGCAGCGTGAAGCCGTCATGCGCGGTGACGAAGTTGATGCTCGCCTGGGGCCGCCGGCGCGCCTCCGCGTACAGGTCCGCGTTGCCCGTGATTCGGTAGCCCATCTCACTGGCGAGGTTCTCATCGCCCTTCCAGTAGCGGCGCAGCGCGTCCCGGTACTTGCCGTTCCACTCGCGCCAGGGCGGAGGGAATCCGCCCACCTGGTAGCCGCCGAGGCCCACGTCCCAGGGCTCGGCGATGAGTTTCACGCGGCCGAGCACCGGGTCCTGGTGGAGAATCTGGAACAGCGCCGCGTCGCGGTCGAACGCGCCTTCACCCGTGCGGCCCAGCACCGTGGCGAGGTCGAAGCGGAACCCGTCCACGTGCATCTCCGTCACCCAGTAGCGGAGGCTGTCGATGATGAGCCGCGCCGCCTGCGGGTTGGACGCGTTGATGCTGTTGCCGCACCCGGTGAAGTCCAGGTAGTGCCGCCCGTCCGGCATCAGCCAGTAGTAGCTCGCGTTGTCGATGCCCTTGAGCGACAGCGTGGGCCCCAGGTGGTTGCCCTCGCAGGTGTGGTTGTAGACGACGTCGAGGATGACCTCGATGCCCGCGGCGTGCAGGTCCCTCACCATCGCCTTGAACTCGGCGACGGCGGCGCCGGGCGTCTTGCGACTGGCGTAGTACTGCTCCGGCGCGAAGTAGCCCAGCGTGTTGTAGCCCCAGAAGTTGGACAGCTTCTTGTCGTCGAGGAACGAGTCGTCCGCGAAGGCATGCACCGGCAGCAACTCCACCGACGTCACGCCCAGCTTCAGCAAATGCTCGATGACGGGCGGGCAGGCCAGGCCCGCGTAGGTGCCACGCAGGTGTTCGGGCACGCCGGGGTGGCGCATGGTGAGGCCGCGCACGTGAGCCTCGTACAGCACCGTCTCACGCCAGTTGATGTCCGGGCGCCGGTCATTGCCCCAGTCGAAGTAGTCGCTCACCACCACGGACTTGGGCACGCCCGCCGCGCTGTCGCGTTCGTCTCGCGCCAGGTCCTGCTGCTCGTGCCCCAGTGGATAGCCGAACACCGGCTGGCGCCAGTCCACGTCGCCGTAGAGCGCCTTGGCGTAGGGGTCCACCAGCAGCTTGTGCGGATTGCAGCGGTGGCCCTTGGTGGGCTCGTACGGGCCATGAACGCGCAGACCGTAGAGCGTGCCTGGCTCCAGGCCCGGCACGTAGCCGTGGTGCACGAAGTCCGTGGACTCCGGCAGGCCGAACCGTTCGATTTCGCGCGCCGGGTCCGCGGGGTCGAACAGGCAGACCTCCACGCGGGTCGCGACCTGGGAGTAGATGGCGAAGTTGACCCCTGAACCATCGAAGGTGGCGCCGCGAGGCCAGGGCTTGCCTGGCCAGACTTCCCGACTCATTGCAGGCTCTCGATTCTGATGGAAAGGCCTGCTCAATGTGGGATGGCACCTCTGGGCTGGCAAGCGTCACGCGGCGACAGCGTGGTCCAGTGAGCGCCAGGTCCCCAGCGCCCAGTCCTGCTCGTCCGGGTCGTCGAAGCTCACCACGCACAGGGCGCGGCGCTTGCCCGAGGTACACAGGGCGGTCAGCCGGCACTCGCCCGGCTCCATGTGGAGTGAGGCCCGTCCGCTGACCCGCTTGCCGTGGTGCTCCAGGTCCATCGCGCGGCGCTCCATGAGGGAGGGCATGAGGCTGTCGGCGCCGCCGTCCTCCAGGGGGACGAAGCGCACGCTGCGCCGATGGTCCCGGGCCACCCATGTTCCATCCTGCAGGTGCGCCTCCGCGAGCGACCCCGGGATGCGAATCTCCCAGCCCGCTGGCAGCGCCACCTGGACCTCGCCGCGCCGATAGCCCATGGGCGGGCCGCCAGGTGCCTGGGAGGCGCGCTGGTGGACTTCCTCGGCCAGGGTGCCTCCCACGCCCAGGAAGCCGAGCACCTCCTGCCACTCCCGCCACGGATAGGGCAGGGACGGGTTCTCGCGCCAGGCCTGCTCCAGCAGGCGGGCCACGTCGCGCATCAGGTGGCGCTCGTCGTCCAGCAGCGGTGGGCGCCAGACCACGTCCGTCCACAGGCGGCACCGCGCGCGATTGAGCCGCATGCGCGCGTCGATGCCCGGCGTCCACCAGGGGAACACGTCGATGCCCCTGCGCGGGTCCTCGTACACGTCCACCAGCCAGCGCGTGTCGCGAGGCCCCAGCGGCGTCAGCAGCGCACCGGGATATTCGAAGGTGTGGCCGAAGCGCATGGACAGCGCGAAGCCGGACTCGCCCTGGCGGCGCATGCGCAGCACCCACCCCACGGCTTCCTGGAGCGACGCCAGCATGTGCACATCCACGGGCCCGGCGTCTCCCGTGTGGAAGTAGCCGGTGGGGTCGCCCCCCTTCGAGGACGCGCGGCCCTCCGCCCAGACGATGCCGAGCGCGTCACCCATGGCCCTCAGCGTGTCGCAGAGGAAGCGGTGGTAGCCGGGGCCCACGGTGGACGTCTCCGCGGACACGGAGACGTGGGCGCCCGAGGTGGCCACCAGCGCGACCTCGCCCGCCGCCGGGTGCAGCCGCAGTCGGAGCGTGGGAGCGCCCAGGGGGCCGGTGCCCAGTACGGCGCTTTCGAGCAGCTCGCCATGGCGCTCGTGGAACCACGACGACATCCGCTGGAGCCAGGGGATGGGGCCCTCGGGAGGGGAGAACAGGTGTTCGCTTTCCCGTCGCCTGCCGGCCAATGCCAACTTCACGCTCATCGCATCCCACCAGATTCTGAACCGCGCTTCAGGTTCGGTTCACTATTTCAGCGTGGCTCTCCTCGACGGTGCCACCGACGGGCAGTGGCTGCCCGCTCGTCCTCAACGTGGTCACGCACGACAGGCGTGGGTTCATCCATACGGCGGGCCGTGCGCGGGCAACCCATCCGAGGTCATAAGCATCCGTCCAGGCAGGCGGCCAGATGCCAGGTGCCCATTTCGGAGGGGGGCCCCAGGTTGGAGGAAAGGAGGCCGCCATGAGCAAGAAGGACGTGTTGCACATTCCACCTGAAGCCATACCCACCGCGCCTGACCGGAATGCAGACACCGAGGACGAGGAGCGCTCGCCGCGCGGCAGTCCGCCCGCGTTGCAGCCGGAGGGTGGTCCCGCTGGCACGCCGGGGACGGGTGGCAGCCAACGCATCATCGAGCCGGTGAAGTCACCGCAGCCGTATCCGGGCTTCAGCGTGAGCTGAGTCCCACGCTGATGACACACAGGGGGATGCCCGCGGCACAGGCGCCGCGGGCATCGTCTTCTTCGCTGTCGTGGCGTGCGTCATAAAGGACAATGCCCGCGGCACGGTCGCCGCGGGCATCGTCTCATTGCCGTGAAGTGCGGGCCGGCTTAGCGCGTCGAGCCCGTCTCCGGGAGCGGCGTGGGCGGCGTCACCCGGGTGTCCGGGTCCGTCATGCCGCTGCCGCCGGTGCCCGGCTCCAGCGTGGAGTCGTCATTGGCATCCATCTCATCGGTGTCCGTGTTGTCGAGCGGCTCCACGTCACCCGCGCCGCCGGTGCCTGGCTCGCTGCTCATGTCCGGGTCCAGGTTCGGGTCCACCTCCGTACCCGCGCCGCCGGTGCCCGGGTTCAGCGTCGGGTCCACGGTCTCCGACTCGGGCGACAGGGCCGGGTCATCCATGCCTGTGCCGCCCGTGCCAGGTGGTGTCGTGGTGTCCGTGCGGGTGTCCGTACTCGTGCCGGTGTTCGGGTCACTCATCGTGCCCATGCCGCTGGTGTCAGTGGTGTCTGTCGTTTCTCGGGTCGCGCCCGAGTCGGACTTACAGGCGGTGCCAAACGCGATGGCACCGGCGGCGAGAGAGGCAAGGACGGCCTTCGTCTTGAGGAACTTCGTCATGGCTCGTTCTCCGGTCGGTTTGTGTCTGACTGCTGCTGGCCGGGAACGTGAGCAGCCGATGAGCGCTCTGCTAGAGGCCCCTCCCATGGCCGCCTGCTCTCCAGGCGGCGGCGGGAATGAGACGCGGGAACGGCTTGCCATGCGGGCACTGACCTTCAGTCGGCGCTGTTGGGTCCCACCAGCCGCGGGCGGTCATCTCCCCGACTACCCTGCGCGCGCCTGCGGAGCGAGTCACGCCAGTTCGGCGTCAGCAAGGGACACTCCGCCAGCAGCGCGGCGTCCTCCGGCGCGTGGCCGTGCATGGCGTGGTTGGCGAAGGCGATGGTGAAGGTGGGGAAGGGCCGCTCGAGCAACGCCACCACGTCGCCTTCCTGGACGGGCCCTTCCTCCAGCACGCGGTAGTACCAGCCGGTGCGGCCGGTCTGCTGGAGCAGTAGCGACAGGTCGCGCTGTCCCCAGCGGCGCGCGGGCTTCCAGCAGGGCTGGCGAGGTTGGGATACCTGCACGCGTGCGCCGCCCACGCGCAGCACGTCTCCGATGCAGACGTCCGCTTCCGTGCCCTGGGAGAGCACCCAGTTCTCACCGAATGCGCCCGCGCCGACGTCGTCTCGCGCCATGCGTTCGCGCCAGAAGTCGTAGTGCGTGATGGGATAGGCGAGGACCGCCTTCTCCGGTCCGCCGTGGACCTTGCGGTCCGCCTGGCCATCTCCGGCGAGCCCCGTGCGTGACAGCCACACCGGCCCTGTCACCGGCTCCTTGAAGATGGCGCTGGTCCAGGGCCGCTCCAGTGGCGAGGCGGCACCGGTGACGCCCAGCTCCCGGGGCATGCCCACTCGCAGCGACAACAAGCGCGTCACGAGGGTCTCCATGCCCGTGGGACAAAGCAGGCGCGGACGCGCCTGTCCAGCATGGCAACGCCCCATCAGCGGCACCGCGAGGCCCGCGGTGCCGGATGGGGCGCTGCTTCAGGGTGACGCCGAGACAGCTAGAAGCCGGTGCCGCCGTCGTTCACGACGCCGGAGGGCGCGGGGACGGTGTTGGACGTCCCGGTGCCCGTCGGGGCGTCGAGTCCGGGCGTGGTGCCGATGCCTGGCGTGGGGAGCACCCCGGAGCCACCCGTGCCCGCGTCCGTGTTGTAGGGCGTGGTGCCCGGAACGGTGGACGTGGCGCCCTCCGCTCCCGTGTTGTAGGGCGTGGTGCCCGTAGCACCGGAGCCGCCCGTGCCCGGCGTCGTCGTGGACGTTCCCGGGGGCAGGGTGTTGGGGTTCGTCGCCGGGGGTAGGGTGTTGGGGTTCGTGTTCGTCGAGCCCGTCTGCGGCGTCGTGCCGGGGCCCGTGCCCGACGTGGTGTTGCTCGGCGCGGTGCCCGGCGTCACCGTCTGTCCGGTGGACGGGTCCACCTGCGCCACCTGCACCGGAGCCTCCGTCGCGCTATACGCGGTTCCCAACGCCAGGGTACCCGCCAGTGCTCCGGCCCACATCCAACCCCGCTTCATCTGCTTCGCCATGCTGCTCCCTCCGTCGTGGGTGTGTGTTTCAGCTTGCGTGCGTGGGCTCGCCGCGCCCCGACTGGCGCGGTGGCTCCGGTTTCTGCGATTCCTTTCGGGCGGAATGGCGCTTCAGCCTGCGCTCCGACAGCACCAGCAGCAGGGCCGGGAAGGCCACCAGCATGACGAGGAGGTTGGTGGCGAAGCCCAGATTGGCAAGTGCGCCAATGGAGTTGAGGCCCGGGTGGTCAGCGAGGAAGAGCGCACCGAAGCCCATCGCGCTGGTCAGCAAGCCGCCGCAGATGGCCTTCCCCGTCTCCGAATACACCGACACGAAGTCATGGCCTGGTGACGACAATCGCGTCAGCAGGTGCACCCCCGCGTCCACCGTCGTTCCGATGAGAATCGGGATGACGAGGATGTTGAGGTAGTTGAACTCCAGCCCCAGCAGCGGCATCAGCCCCAGCAGCGCCACCAGTGACACCACGGTGGGCGCCATGCACAGCAGGGCGATGCGCAGGCCGCCCAGCGTCAGCCACATGGCCAGCAATACCGCCAGCGTGGTGCCGCCGAGGATGAGCGGTGCCTCGTGCGTCACCATGTCCAGGATGTCCGCCATCACCATGGATTCGCCGGCCGCGGAGACGCGCGTGCCTTCCGGTGTCCCCACGCCGCGAACCTCCCGCGCCAGCGTGCGGACCGCCTTCCCGTCCGACTGGTTCACGGACGGGTAGACCATGACGAATCCCCCCGACGTGTCCTGCCGGCCCAGGAACTGTTGCTGGACGCTCGGCGGCAGGTCGTCACGGGTGAAGGGCGGTGAGGCCGCCTGTCTTCGCAGCGACGCCACCTGCTCCCGTTGCCGTGCGTCCAGCCGGCCCTCCGGGACGCGCTCCAGCAGCCGCGAGATGTCCTGGAGGACGCGCTGCTTGCGCGGCTGGTCCTCGGGCACCAGCGAGGACAGTGAGGCCACGAAGTCGATGGTGGAGTCCTTGCCCCGCTCGCGTTGCCGCGCGTGGAGCCGCTCCACCATCGCCTGTTCCTCTGCGGGCGATTGGGTGAGCACCACCACCGGTGTCTGCGAATAGCCGATGAGCCGGTTGACCTCTCGGTCCAGCGTGAAGGACGGCAGGTCCTGGTCCTCCAGCGAGCCGAAGTCGAAGTCGAAGCGCACGCGCCCCGTTTGGCTCAGCAGCCCCAGCAGCAGCACGGCGGACACGGCGGTGATGACGTGGCGGCGCCGCAACAGCAGTTGGCCCGTGGGGGAGCGCGCGGTGGTGACGGAGGAGCGCCGGGGTGTCCACCCCCAGCGCGAGGCCAGCCCCAGCAGCGCGGGCAGCACCAGCACGTAGGCGGCGATGAGCACCACCATGCCCACGCCCGCGATGACGCCGAACTCACGGAACGCACGGAAGCGCGAGGCGCCCAGCACGAAGAACGTGACGGCCGCCACCAGCGCGGAGACGAGCGCCGCGCCGCCAGTGTGCGTGAAGGACGCGCGCGTGGAGGCCTCGGACGTGTGGCCTTCGCCGCGCAGGTGCAGGTAGCGCCCCAGCAGGTGGATGCCGTGCTCCAGGCCGAGTCCTCCGAGGATGGCGCCCAGGAAGCCCGTCAGGAGATTGACCTCGCCGAAGACGAGCGCCACCAGGCCATACGTCCACGCCAGGCCCGCGCCCACGGGCGTCAGCACCAACCCCACCGCCAGCGCGCTGCGGAAGTGGAAGAGGAGGTAGAGCAGCATCAGCGCGGTGGCCACCGCCGATGCCACGCCGATGTCGCGCGCAATCTGCTTCTGCTGGTCCAGCTTCTTCTGGAAGGTGCCAGTGATGTCTACCTTGAAGCCGGGCCCGTACTTCGACAGGTCCTGCGCGGCGAGCAGCCCGCGCACCTCATCGGTGACCTTGCGCGAGAAACCCAGGTCCGCGGACGTGGTGTCCGGCTTGGCCAGGAGCACGATGCGGCGCTGGCCCTCATCCAGGTAGTAGTCACCGTTGCTGGTGGCCAGCCGCTGTCCGGCTCCGCCCGTGTACTTCGCCTCCAGGTCGGAGAAGTCCAGGGACGGCGGCTCCTCCTCCACCAGCGGCACGTAGAGCGGGTTGGCCTGCTGCTGTTCCCACTGGAGCCGCGCCTCCAAGCGGCGGTGCACCTCCCGCAGGTCCTCTTCCGACAGGAAGTACAGGGCCCGGTCGCGGAAGAAGGCGCCGGGGCGCTGCGCCTCGACGAAGCGGATGCCGGGCAGGGCTTCCAGCTTGGGCGCCAGGTCGTCCGCGAAGCGCTTCAGGGACGCGGGGTCCGCGCCTTCCCCCACCACCGCCACCCAGCCGAGCGCGCCGAAGCGGCGCTCCAACTCCCGCAGGTCCTGCACGCTCTCGAAGGAGGACGGGAGCAGGTCCACGAGGTTGGCGTTGAGGTGCAGTCCTCGCGCGAGGAAGCCACCCAGGGCGGCCAGCACCAGCACCAGCAGCAACGCCAACACCGGACGCCGGTGGTTGTGCGCGGCCATCGCGCCCAGTGCGCGCTCCACGCGCCCCATCCACCGCGGCTCGCCCGGAGGTGTCGTGTCGTTCGGATGCGGTTCCATCATCGGCCCGCGGCCACCACCCGCGGCCCCGGACCTCCCGGTCGCGCGGAGGGCGGAGCGGCCTCCCCTCCCTCGTGTGCTCGCATGCGCGAGCCCGTGTCGCCGGGGAACGTGGCCACGGTGGGGGTGCGATGCAGGCGTCCACGTCCGCTTGTCTGCCCACCAGGTAGGGACAGCCAACAGCGCGGATGGGGGCCATCCAACCCGTCACATCCTCCAGGGCGGCGGCGTGTCGGGTGTCACAAGCAGGCGGGCATTCGCTCCAGGGGGGCGTTACATGAGGCAGGTGATTCGCAGCCTTACTTTCCGCCTCACGGCATAAACGCGTTGACTCTCCCGTTAGCGCGTGCCCAAGGTGTCCGGCGATTCGGCCAGTCAACAGATGCAGGTGTCGCAAGCATGAGTGAGAAGCGTTGGTCGGAGCGGTTCGAGGGCGTCATGGGCCGCCTGGCGGTGCGGAACCACCGGAAGCCCTTCCAGGCGCTGCTCCTGGCTCTGGTGCTCACCGTGCTCGGCGCGTACTTCGCCAGGACGCTGACGCTCAACGCGGACTTCGTGGGACTGCTGCCGAAGAACTTCCCCAGCGTTCAGGACATCGAGAAGCTGCGCAAGCGCTTCGGCGGTCAGGGCAACGTGGTGGTGGTGGGGATGGGCGCGGATCCGGAGGTGCTCAAGCGCTTCGCGGACGACATGGCGCCGAAGCTCGGGGCGCTGTCGGAGATTCGCTACGTCTCCCACCAGCGGCCCCGGTCCTTCTTCGACGAGCATTCGCTCTACTACGTGGACGTCGACGACCTGGAGACCATCCAGGAGCGCATCGACGCGCGCATCCTCTGGGAGAAGCAGCAGGCCAATCCGCTCTTCGTCTCGCTGGTGGAGGAGGACCCTCCGTCAGTGGACTTCGCTGACATCGAGCAGAAGTACACCGGCCGCGCCAACCAGCGCCTCTCCGGGCAGGGCGACCTCTATTACATCAACCCCACCGAGCGCATGGTGGTGCTGATGGCGAAGCCCCGGGGCAGCGCCGCGGACCTGAACTACTCGAAGAAGGTCGTGGGCCAGGTGGAGGACTTCCTGGCGCAGCAGGACCTGTCGAAGTACGGGCCCGGCTTCAAGACGGCCGTCACCGGCACCTTCAAGAAGAAGATTGATCAGCAGCGCGTCATCGTTGGCGACCTGGCGAGCGCGTCCACGCTGGCCATGGTGTTGCTGCTGGCGTACCTGGCCTTCCACTTCCGCAGCGCGTTGTCGGTGGGCCTCACCATGGCGCCGGTGATGGCGGGCCTGGGCTGGACGTACGGCTTCGTGGGGCTGGCCTACGGGCAGGTGAACCTCCTGACGGGCTTCCTGGCGGCGGTGCTGGGCGGCCTGGGCGTGGAGCACGGCATCCACCTGCTGGGGCGCTACACGACGCTGCGCTCGGAGGGGATGAACTCCGAGGAAGCGGTGGATGAGTCCTTCCGGCACACCGGCTTCTCCTCGCTCATCGCGGCGCTGGTGGCGGCGCTGACCTTCCTCAGCCTGGCCATGTCGGAGTTCAGGGCGTTCCGCGAGTTCGGCATCATCGCCGCGGTGGGCATGCTGGTGAGCATCTTCTCCTACGTGCTGCTGCTGCCCGCGCTGCTGGGGCTGGCCACGCGCTTCGGCTGGTCGCCGCGGGTGCAGCAAGAGGGGGCGGCTGGGCCGCTGAGCCTGCTGGCGCGCTGGTTGCCGCGCTCCTACCGGGGCGTGGGCATCGTGGTGGGCGTGGGCGTGCTGGCGCTGGTGTCACAGGCGTACCGCATCTCGTTCAACTACGACTCGCGCACGCTGGAGGACTACAAGCAGGCGTCGGCGGTGCTGGACCAGAAGGTGAACGACATCCTGGGCTACTCGCAGACGCCGGTGGTGGTGCTCACCGATTCGCAGGAGATGGAGCGCGAGGTGGTGCGCCAGTTGGAGGCGCGCAAGGTGGCGCGGGGCAAGGAGTCCACCATCGACTTCGTGGGCGCGCTGGATGACCTGGTCCCCAAGCGGCAGGACGAGAAGCAGGCCATCCTCCAGGCCATCTCCGCGAAGTTGGAGAAGCTGGACCCGGAGCGGCTGCCCGAGGACACGCGCAACACGCTGGTGCGCGCGCTGAACATGGCGAAGGCGAAGCCCTTCACCCAGGAGGCCCTGCCCACCAGCGTGCGGCACCAGTTCGAAAGTCTGGATGGCAGCACGGGCGGCGTGGTGCTGGTGTACGCCGGTGGCGTCAGTCTGTCGGATGGTGAGGGCACGCGGAAGTTCGCCAAGGAAGTGCGTGGCCTCCAGATGCCGGACGGCAGTCAGGTGTCGGCGGCGGGGGAGGCGCTCATCCTGGCGGACATCCTGGACATGGTGTCGCGCGAGGGGCCGCGCATCCTCGCGGCGGCGGTGCTGAGCGTGCTGGTGGCCATGTGGCTGACGCTGGGCAAGCTGCGCACCGCGCTCATCTGCATGTTGCCCACGCTGCTGTCCGTCGTCGGCCTGGTGGGGCTGATGTCGCTGCTGGGGCTGCAGTTCAACTACCTCAACATCATGGTGCTGCCGGTGCTGGTGGGCACCACGGTGGACGCGGGGGTGCACCTGGTGCAGCGGCTGGGCGAGCGCGGCGCGGACTTCGTCTCCGTGTACGCGGAGACAGGCCGGGCGATCATGGGCGGCCTGCTGACGAGCGCCATCGGCTTCGTCGCGCTCATCCTGGCGAAGCATCCGGGCCTCAACTCCATTGGTGACCTGGCCAACCTGGGCTTCGGCATCAACATGGTCATCGTGCTGCTGGGCTTCCCGTCGCTGCTGCTGCTGGTGGAGCGCTGGCGCCGCAAGCACAGCACGTCCTCGGAAGAGCAGACCGAGCAGCCCGCGCCGGAGGCGTGAGGGCCGCTGGCCGCTGGCTGCTTCGCTCGATATGAGTGCCTCGAGGTGGCGATGACGCGGATGTGGATGCGGAGCAGTGGGCAGCGGTGGCTGATGCTGGCGACCGTCGGGGCGGCGGCCCTGGCCGGCTGCCGTCACGGTTCGGAGCGCGAGGAGAAGAGGGGCGAGACGCGCTGTGCCGAGTCTCGGAACCTCACGTGTGTCACCGGGGTGAATTGCACCATGGACCGCGAGCGCGGCTGTGAGGTGTGCCGGTGCTCCACGGCGAGCGGGCTGGAGCCCACCGATAATCGCAGGCCCGCGGCCATGGAGCCGGAGCGGCGCTGGTAGTCGCCGCGTGCTTCAGCACCCGATGACGGGATAGTCCGCGGGGCGCAGGAGGAGGCGCCATGCGTTCCCCTCGCGGAAGAGCAGCCCGGTGACGGCCTGCCCCTTGAGTCCCACGTGGACCAGGTACTGCGTGTCGCCGCCGACGCGCAGTGAGGCGACGAGCTCCGTGCTGGCCTCGCCGTAGTCCGCGAAGCTGACGACGAGTGGCCGCCGGTCGACGTAGAGCAGGGATGCGCCAGGGGAGTCGCCCGGCGCGATGTGCGGCGCGCCCGGGAAGCACTCCAGCCGGGTGAAGGGGCCCTGTCGTTCCTGCGTGCACGAGTCCAGCGGGACGCGTGTGTCGTCGCTCTGGCCATCGCGGCTGGACTCCAGCGTCACATGCCCTTCGGGCGAGGTCTTCCACCGGTAGCCAGGGGCGGGGATGCCCGCGGGCGTGAAGGGGTCGGCGCCTTCGTCCACGGGACGCTCGAACGCGTCCGAGGTCCACTGCCCCGGGACAGGACGCTCCCGCTCCGTCTTGGGCGCGGGCATGCTCACCGTGCCGGTGACGGTGCCCGCCAGGGCCACGATGTGCTCACCGATGTCCGGCGTCCCCTTCGCCTGTGTGTAGACGCCCACGGTGTGGCAGACGGGCGGCAGGTCCACGTCCTCTTCGACCGTGCACACGGACTCCGTCCGCTGGAAGCGCGCCACCGCCATGCCTTGCGTGCCGACGAGCGTCATGACCTGGAGCCGTGAGGCCACGTCCTCCGGCGCATGCTCGCCCAGGACGACGCGGGCGGTGCGGCCGGAGACCGCTTCAATTTGATACGGCGCGGTCCACCGCTCCTCGGCGGCGGCCCCGAGCGAGGCCAGCGTGACTCCCAGCACCATGGCGTAGCGCATGACGTCCTCCTGATGAGGGCTGGGTTAGCAATGCGCGTACCAGGGCCTGGAGGCTCGGACTGCGGCCCGCCAGCCACACCTTGGTGCCAGGCCGCCCGCCGTGGCGCCGCCCGAGGGAGTGCCGCAACGAACGCGCGAATCCGCCGATTCGGCGTGAAGCCGCGCCCTCCCGGGGCCGGGGGCCGCCGGTTAGCACTTCTCCATGACGAATCGGGCGGCGTGGACGCGCCGTGAGGCCCTGGCCCTCGCCGGGCTGGGACTGGCCGGTGCCGCGCTGCCCCTGGGCTGCAGACACGCAATGGACGCGACGAGGACGGATGACATGGAGCGCAAGGACGTGAAGGACGTGGTGGTGGTGGGTGGTGGCCCAGGCGGTTTGAGCGCGGCGCTGGCGCTGGGGCGTGGCCGCAAGAAGGTCCTGGTGTGCGACGGGGGGACGCCTCGGAACGCAGCAGCAGAGGAGGTGCACACCTACCTCACGCGGGATGGCATCCCACCCCGGGAGTTCCGGCGTGTCGCCTGGGAGCAGATGCGCCCCTATGACGTGGAGCTGCGCGAGGCGCGGGTGCTGGACGTCGAGCGTGCGGGGACGGTGTTCCGCGTGGCGCTCGAAGGGGGCGACGTGGTGGAGGCCCGCCGGGTGCTGCTGGCCACGGGGATGGTGGACGTGATGCGCGAGCTGCCCGGTTACAGCGACTTGTGGGGCAAGGCCATCTTCCAGTGCCCGTTCTGCCATGGTTGGGAAATCCAGGACCGGGCCTGGGGCGTGCTGGCCACGAACGCGGTGTCGCTCGACTTCGCCGTGATGTTGACGGGGTGGACCCGCGACCTGGTGGTGTTCGCCATGGACGGTTTCGAGGTGCCCTCCGACAAGCGTGCGCTGCTGGAGAAGGCGGGGGTTCGGCTCGAGACGCGGCGTATTCGCGGCCTCATCGCGGCAGGGGAGAAGCTGGATGCGGTGGAGCTGGAGGACGGTACCCGGGTGCCCCGGGAGATTCTCTTCGACCGTCCACCCCAGCGGCAGTCGTCGCTCGTGCAGCGGCTGGGGCTCGAGCTGAACGAGGAGGGCTTCGTGAAGCTGAAGGGCCCGGGCGAGACGTCGGTGCCGGGCATCTACGCGGCGGGGGACCTCGGCACCCGGGCGCAGGCGGCCATCGTGGCCGCGTCCGCGGGGATGCTGGCGGCGGGCATGTTGAACCATGACCTGAACCTGGAACGGGCGGGCGCCGCGCATGGACCTGCTCAGGGTTGAGCCCGGCGGCTTCGCTCGCTACGAAGGGGCGATGCCGTCCGAGCCACAACCGCCGTCCTGGGGGCCTGATTCGTCGTCGCGCCTGGACTTCGAAAAAGGGCGGCTGCCGATATGGGCGGGGCGCCTTCAGGTCCACCCTCGGGGCGGGCGCGCCACCGCCGTGCACGCCTACGCCGTGGTGATGCTGGTGACGCGAGGCGAGTCGAAGATGCGGCACGCGGGGGACCTGGTGGTCCGGGCGGGAGACGTCCACCTGATTCCGCCCGGAGATGCACACGGCGCCGGCGCTTCGAACGCGGAAGGGTGGGGCGTGGCCTTCCATCCGGATGCCTTGGGCGAGGACGGTGGGGCCGCGAACCGCCTGGGGCCGTTGCTGCGGGTGCGCAAGGGCTGTCACCCCGTGCTGCGGCCCACGCTGCCGCAGCGCCGGAGGCTGGCGCGGTGGATGCGCCTGCTGTCGGAGGAGGTGGCCCGGAACGAGCCGGGGGGGGAGGAAGCCGCGCGCTCGCTGCTGCGGCTGGTCCTCATCGAACTGGAGCGCATGACGGCCCAAACGGGGACGAGCGAGCCGCCGTCCCTGGGGCTGAGCCGCAAGGCGCTCACGTACATCGAGACGCACTGTCTGGAGCCGCTGTCGCTCGCGCAGGTGGCGAAGGCGCTGGGGCGCTCCTCCGCGCACGTCGCGGGCGTGGTGCGGCAGGAGACGGGCCGCACGGTGGGCGAGTGGATTCTGGAGTGCCGGATGGCGGAGGCACGCCGCCGGCTGCGTGGCACGGACGAGCGCGTGGACATCATCGCGGAGCGCGTGGGCTACGCGGACGTGACGCACTTCATCCGTCAGTTCCGCCGCGTCCACGGGGTGACTCCGGCCGCGTGGCGGCGCAAGGCGACGGCTGGGGCTCCATGAGCTGTCCCCTCCGAAAGTCACGGAGGGGGATGCCGAGACGTGCGGGGGTGAAGTAAGGGTTCTCTCTGGGCCCGGAGCCGAGGGAGAGCCATGAAGAAGGCGCTGGTCATCGTGGTTGGCGCAGCCGTGCTGCTGCTCGTGTTCATGTTCGTCGCCGGTGAGCAGCCGCCGGGGCAGCCGGAAGCCAGCGGTGGTGGACGCCAGTTGGACCTGTCGGGCTTCGACCCGGCCCGAGTCTCCGGGCTGGAGCTCTCGGGCGTCCGCCGCGCCACGCTGCAGCGGGACGGCAGTGGGTGGACGGTCGCGGACCCGGGCTCGCCGGAGAGCCGCTTCCTGGCGGACGAGGCGATGGTGAAGGGCGCGCTGGAGTCCCTGACCCGGGTGGCCGGGGCGAAGTTCGTCACCGGCGAGGCCGGCCGGCTGAACGAGTTCTGGCTGGATGACGCGCGCGGGCTGAAGGTCCGCATCCTCCAGGAGGGCCGCCCTCCGCTGGAGCTGGTGCTCGGGAAGGATGGGGCGCCGAACGGTGGAACCTACGTGCGCAAGGCGGCCAACGCGGACGTCTTCGAGCACCCCACGTTGTTGGGCTGGTTGTGGCGTCGGCGCGTCATGGATTGGCGTGACGCGCGGCTGGTGCGGGGGGCGCCCGGGGACATCACGCAGTTGGTGTTTCGAGTCGGGGACGAAGCGCCGGTGACGGTGACGTCGAATGGCGCGCCCGGCGGCTGGCGGCTCGCGGAGGGGACGCAGGTGCCGGAGGGCTTCCGGTTCAGCGCGCACGTGGTCGAACAGGTTGTGCGGGACTTGTTGGAGGTCGAGGCGCAGGACGTGCTCGCGGGGGAGGCCGCCACGGAGGCGAAGGCCGCGCTCGCCCAGGCGCATGACACGGTGGAGGCGCGCCTCAAGAATGGGAAGTCGGTGGTGCTGCGGCTGAGCCGTGCGTCGGAGTCCAAGGACACCGTCTTCGTCCAGTTGGAGGGAGATGCGCGGATGTACGAGGTGTCCGCGGTGGCGGCATCGCAGGTGCGAAAGCGGCTGGTGGACTTCCGCGACCTGCTCCTGCTGCGGTTCGCGTTGGAGCAGGTGAGCCAGGTGCGCATCCAGGCCGGTGACACGACGGTGGTGGTGGCGAAGGAAGCGCAGGGCTGGGTGCTGATTGAGCCGCAGTCGCCGCCGGAGTCCTTCCGGTTCGACGCGTCACAGGTGGAGGCGCATCTCATCTGGCTTCAGCGGCTCGAGGCCTCGCGCCTCCTCGACGCGGCGGTGCAGGACGTACAGGCGGGCCTGTCTCCGCCCGTGGCCTCCGTGGAGGTGAGCGAGGAGGGCGGCGCCGTGCAGACGCTGCGGCTCGGGAATGCGGTGCCGGACGCACCGGCGGGCTACCAGGAGGTGTACGCCCGAGGCTCGCGCGACGGCTTTACGTATGCCGTGGAGGACAGGGCTCGCGCCTGGTTGTCGCGTGGCCTCGCGCTCTTTAGCGGGCCGTAGGTTCCACCGCGGGCTGCCTTCGAGGCGCTGAGCGTTCGTGTGTGGCAATCTCCCTTTTGATGGAGGCTCTGAGAAGAGCCTTCTCTGGGGAGGAACAGCCATGGCTTCGTTGAAGCTGCGTTGTGCGTTGCTGGTGGCGTTTCTTCAAAGCGGTTGTGTTGGCACCGTGGCGCAGAAGTATTGGCGGGACGCCGGCGGGCACATTGTCGTGGCGGGCCCCATGCTGGGCCCCTTCGACAACTTGCCGGCGTTGGCTCCCAGGCTGTGTGAGGCGATTCGGGTGATGCCAGGGGCAACGGTTGGCAACAGACGAGAAGGACAGGAATACTGCGGCCTCATCTATCAGCGGAATTTCGAAGCGGCTTTCTTCGCCAGCTACCCGTCCTCGATCAGTTCCCCCGTGCAGCTCCCAGGAGGAAGAAAGTCCTGTTCCGTCCCGAGCGCGGTGAGCGACCCCGACGCTTACAACATCAGCATCTACGCCGACTTTCACAGTCACCCATCGGTGACGACCTTCTCCAACGAAGACCTGCAAGCGCAGCGACAGCGGTACTATTTTCGCGTCATGTTCAATCCGCTCTGTGAGGTCTACCTTTACGATTTTCAGGAGCGGACTGTGTACCGGCTGATGGATGGTGAGTTTCATCCGACGAAGCGAGTCACGGATGATATCCGTGGCGAGTAGGCCGAAACTCAGGCTGGCATCGACAGCAGTCGAACTGGAGGATACGTAGATGAAACCAGTCGGCTTCATCATCCTCATGAGCCTCATGAGTGGGTGCATGCACCTGCGGTCCAAGACGCCAGTTGCTCCGCCCGAGGTCTCCGCCGGTATCCAGTTCCCGGAGTGGACGAAGGAGGCTTCGACCACCGTGGATGGCGCTCAGTTGAAGGCGCTCCAGCTCGCGATGGAGGACTTCCTGCCTCCCGGAACGAAGCCCCCCAAGAATGCGGATGCCATGACGCAGTGTCTCTATCGCATCGAGACGTATGACGCCTGGCTCCAGCGGGGAGAGAAGATGACCTTCGTTCACTTCACGCCCAGGGAGCAGGAACGCTGTGGCCTGCGGCCGGAAGTCATGGACCCTGGCGCGAGCTATGCCATCAGCGATGACGGCGTCATCTTGAAGCGGGACTGAGCTGGGCGCGGCCTACGCCGCCCGCTCGGACGTCCTTGCCTGCCACGCGGCGACGAAGTCCGCGAGCCCGTTCAACTGCCGGTCATTCAGCGTGGACTGCCACCGCGCCTGCCGCAGCTCGCGGTACGCGGTCGGCGCCTCCCAGCCGCGCGCCACCATCACCGCCAGCCCCACCAGGGGGCCCCGGCCCACGCCGTGCTCGCAGTGGGTATACAGCGTGCCGCCCTGCTCCAGCCGGGGCAAGGCCCATTCCACGCCCCGCATCAGCTGCTCCACCGATGGCGGATAGCGGTCCGTCACCGGCAGGTTCAGCAGTTCGATGCCCAGCGCCTTCAACGCCTCCGCGTCGTCACAGCGCTCACCCCGCACGTCAATCACCGCGGTGATGCCACGCGCCTTCAGCTCCGCGTACCGCGAGCGAGGCACCGCGCCACCCACGTACAGCCAGTCGTTCACCTGAGACACGTTCAGCCCGCGCCCCGGCAGCTTCGTGGTCCACTCCACGCAGCGCGCCACTGAGCGCAGCACCTGCTTGCGCACCCAGCCGCGCACACCCGGCACGTGGTGCACTTCCCGCAGCAAAGCAAAACTCACAGGTCGCCCTCGAGCGTCACTTCCATCAGCCCCGTCACCGGTGCCTTGCCCTCACGCTCCAGCACCGCCCGGTGCAGGTACGTCACCGGCGAGCCCACCACCGAACGCACCAGCCCGCCCAGCACCGCGCCCAAATCCTCCACTGGCGCGCTGCGCTGCATCAGCGAGGTGGAGCGCAGCACCATGGCAGAGGAGCCATCCGTGAACAGCTCCACCGTCCACGAGCTCCGCTCCTTCACGCCTTCCCGCGCGAGCGTGAAGTGCTCCAGCGAGCGGGCCTTGGCGCCTTCCTCCCACGCGTACACGGGGCCGTATTCACCGTCCTGCCCCTCACGCGCCAGCAGCACCAGCTTCTCGCCGCCGAGCAGCGCCCGGAAGCGCACCCACCGCTTCGCAAGCTTCGCTGGCGCAATGGTGGAGCGCGTGTGGTCCGCGTACCCGCCACCCGTGTAGACGACGTCCTCGCCCTTGGGCCGCTTCACCGTCGCCTTCAACGCGCTGAAGGCCAGCGTCACCTCGTGGTGGTAGCGGTCCTTGCCCACCTCCACTTCGGTGCCTTCCTGGCCCTGGGGCGTCATGGGCGCGGCGTACTCCAGCAGCACCCGCCCGCCATCCAGCGGGACTTCCACGCGCGTGGCCCCATCCGTGGAGCGGGCCGAGCACGGCCCCATCTTCAGCGTCGAGCTCTCCGCGTCATAGCGCCAGTCGCGCGCCTTGACCTTCGTCTGCGCCGACCAGGCCTTCTTCCCCGGCGTCAGCACCGTGGTCCGGCACAGTCCGGTGCGCGAGCCGGGACCGATGTTCGTCACCGTTAGCTGCACGAAGATGAAGGTGCCGCCGTCCAGGTCGCCGATGAAGGTGAAGTTCTCCCCGTAGTTGTCACTGGGGGACAGCTTCGGCTCCAGCACCGCGCCCGCCGCCGCCACCGAGGGCAGCACGAGCGCGGTGGCCACAGCCAGGCCCTTCAGCGCCTGGAAGCGCCCTTCAGGCCGCATGGGGGCGCTGCTCCATGAGCGCGTCCTCGGAAGCCGCCGCGTCGTTGTTGAAGACGTAGTCACGCTGCAGCGGCAGGTTCCACGCGAAGTACACCACGCCGCGCACCAGCCACCACCCCAGCGCATAGGCCAGCTGCGGGTGCAGCGTCAGTAGCGCCACGCCGCCCGCGTTGAGCAGCGCGCTGGTTCCACTCACCACCGAGTAGCGCGCCAGCTGCCGCCCCACCGCGCCGGTGCTCTTGAAGGTGAGCACCCGGTTGATGGAGTAGTTCACCACCGCGCCCAGGCCGCAGCCCAGCACCGTGGCCCAGGCGGGCAGCACGCCCGCCCACTCCACCAGCGCCAGCACCAGCGCGAAGTCCACCGCCGTGGCCACCGCGCCCGCCAGGGCGTTGAGCCCGATGATGGCCTTGCCGGAGCGCGCCTCCTGACGCTTGGGCGCCAGCGCCTTCACCAGATTGCGGAAGCGGGAGAGCGCCGTGACGTTGCTCATGACGGCCACGAAGACGAGCCCCACCACCGCGAGCCAGTGCATGGGGTGCTTCTCCTCGGGCCAGAAGACGGCCTCCAGGATGGGCGACAGCGCCGTGCCCGCGCCCATGAAGAGCACCCGCTCCAGCCGCTGCATGGCGCCGTCGCGCACATTGACGCCCAGGCCTTCGCCCTTGGCGCGCACGTAGGGCACCAGCGAGGAGCCGAGCAGCGCCATCAGCGCGGGCAGCAGCACCCAGGTGTCCCGGTAGTACCAGGCCAGGCCCATGAGCATCGCCGAGTCCACGTACCGGTCCAGCACCGAGTCCAGCGCCGCGCCCGCGGGGTTGGCCTCCTTGCGCGTGCGGGCGATGCGCCCGTCCATCACGTCCAGGATGCCCGCGAACAGGAAGAGCCACCCGCCCAGCGCGAAGCGGCCCGCCGCCACCGCCACGCCGGAAGAGATGCCCAGCAGGCCCGACAGCATGGACAGCGCGTTGGCCGGCAGACCCGAGCGCAGAATCACCGCCCACAGCGGCTGGATGACCCAGAAGAAGTAGTGCCGCAGGAAGAAGCCCACCAGCCCGTTGCTGCCGCGCTTGAGCGTCTCCTCGTCGCGGGGAATGCCCTTGAAGGCGCAGCGGATACAGAAGAGGAGCAAGCCGCCGATGAAGTACGTGCAGGCGACGATGGCCGGTGCCAGCGCCGTCCAGATGCGGGCGGACGGAGACAGGTTTCCGGTCAACCACGCCATCAGGTTCTCAAGCACGGGTGTCTCCTCTTGTAGTCAACGACACGGCCCACGGTGTGGTGGCCGTCCAACGGGCGTAGACGCTTTCGACCGCCAGGAATGCAACCGCCGCCACGCCCAGGCCCGCGAGCACGTCCAGGATGTAGTGGTGCGTCAGGTATACGGCGGAGAAGGCGACGAGCAACGCGAACAGCCCGGTGGAGATGCGCCACGCCCAGCCGCGCGACCACACGAACAGCGTCACCAGGAAGGGGTACGCCGCGTGCAGTGAGGGCATGGCCCCGAACACGTTGGTGCTGCGCGAGTAGAAGCTCGCGAAATAACTGATGCCCAGCAACTCGTCGAAACGGGCGGTCCCCGCGGGGTTGGGGGGCGCGGCCAGGTCGGCCGGTCCCGGGCCGTACTGGAGCACGTACCAGGGCGGCGCGGCGGGGTAGAGCACGTAGATGACGACGCCAATGGCGTTCGCCGCCAGGAAGCCCCAGCACAGCCTTTCGAAGAGCGAGTCCTTCTTCACGAAGAAGAAGATGGCCAGGATGAAGACCTCGTACAGGTACGCCGCGTAGGCGAAGCCGCACAGCAGGTCCATGGCCGGGGTGAAGCGCGTGGCCCACCATTCGGGCCAGTGGGTGCCGCCGGGCGCCGGGAACCACTGGCGCTCCAACTCCCACAGGTCGCCCGTGTGGATGGGGCCCCGCAGGAACAGCCAGAGACCCTGGCTGTCCAGCAGCATCCCGGTCAGCCAAAGCGCGAGCCCACCGCGGAGGAAGCGCTGAAGGCGGGGGCCCGACCAGGCCACCCCCAGAATCAGCGCGTCCGCCGCGACGTGGTCCCACCGCAGCCGGCCGGTGGCGTACACCAGCGTCAAGTGGCTCAACCCCAGGACGGTGGAGAGCCACGTGAGCGCGGTGACCTTATTTGGAGAGCGGGAGGTCATCTCCGTAATAGTCGAGCCCGAGGTGGGTGATGGGGTCCTCGCCCGCGACGACGCGCAGCGTGTTCTTCAGCTTGGTGAGCTGGATGAAGAGGTCGTGCTCCACCGGCAGACCCGGCTGCGCCATGGGGGTCTTGAAGTAGAAGGACATCCACTCCTGGATGCCGCGCCACTCCAGCCGCTTGGCCAGGTCCAGGAACAGCGCGATGTCCAGCACCAGCGGGGCGGCCAGGATGGAGTCGCGGCAGAGGAAGTTGACCTTGATCTGCATCGGATAGCCGAGCCATCCGGTGATGTCGATGTTGTCCCAACCCTCCTTCGCGTCGCCGCGGGGCGGGTAGTAGTGGATGGCCACCTTGTGCGCGTACTTCTTGTACAGCTCCGGGTACAGGTCGGGCTGCAGGATGGTGTCCAGCACGCTCGACTTGGTGACTTCCTTGGCCTTGAAGGCCGCGGGGTCGTCCAGCACCTCGCCGTCGCGGTTGCCCAGGATGTTGGTGGAGAACCAGCCATCCAGACCCAGCATGCGGGCCTTGAGCGCGGGCGCGATGACCGTCTTCATCATCGTCTGGCCGCTCTTGAGGTCGCGGCCGGCGACGGCCACCGACTCCTGCTTGGCCATCTCCTGGAGCGCCGGCGTGTCCACGCTGGCGTTGGGCGTGGCGTTCGCGAAGGGCACGCCCTCCTTGATGGCCGCGTAGGTGTACAGCGCGGTGGGGTTGATGTCCGGGCTGTTCTCGTCCAGCGCCTTCTCGAAGGCGGCCAGCGTCTTGAAGGACTCGGGCAGCGGACGGAAGGTCTCCACGCTGCTGCACACCACCATCACGGCGCGCGTCGCGTTGAGCTCCTTCTTGAAGTCGCGGATGTCCTGGCGCAGCGCTTCGATGCTCTCGCGGTGCGTCTTGGTGGCCTTGATGTGGTTGGCCTCGATGCGGCGCACGAACTCAGGGTCGTGCACGCCCTGCTTCGGCTTGATGCTCTGGAGGAACGGCTTCACCTCCTCCAGGTGCTTGTCGCTGAGCACGCCCGAGCGCACGGCCACTTCGTATGCGTCCTCACGGATGATGTCCCAGGCGCCGAAGGCAACGTCCTTCAGCTCCGCCAGAGGCACCAGCTCGTTGAGCTTCACGGTGCGCCCGTCGGTCCGCTTCCCCAGGCGGGCGGTGCCCATCTGCGTGAGCGACCCAATGGGGTGACCCTTGCCCTTGCGCGCCAGCTCGACACCCGCCATCAGCGTGGTGGACACAGCGCCCAGACCCGGAATCAGGACCGCGAGCTTGCCGTCCGGCTTCGCGACCGACCTCTTGTTTTCCATCGTGATGTTCCTTCGTTAGACGTATTCGAGTCGGCCGTATGCGGGTCGGTACGATACCGGTCGTGCATGCGGAAAATCTCGAAAGCGGATGGTTGATACTCTAAAGCGTTCATCACTTCAACTTCATGAGCGTGGCGGCTCTTACCACCCGAGGGTGCCGCACTCATGGATCAGGCCAGCCCGAGGTACAAGGCGAGGCGATCGACGCTGTCAGAGAAACACCAGGTCGTCAGAAGGACGACATCCACGGCACACTCCTCGGACAGGATCGCCATGGGTTGATGGTGACCCGCCCTGCTTGAAGGATGAAGAAGGTGTCAGTGGGACAGGGGGAGGCGGAGCCGTCGCGAGGCGCCGTCCTACCTTGATAACTGGCCCATTCCGGTGGGCCCGTCCGGCTCAATGGGGCAGTGGGGCGCTGTCGTCCAGGTCGAGCTTCTGGTGGTCGCCCGGTGCGTAGGGCTGTCCGGTGAAGGCGGCCTTCACCATGCCGGTGAGCTGGACCATGCGGCTGCTGGGCGTGTCCCAATACTCGGCCTTCTCCACGCGGACGCAGAGCAGGGCGAGCTCGGGGTCGTCCAGGCCGTCGGGGAACCAGGCCTTGAGGGTGGGGTTCCACAGCGCGCGGGCCTTCTCCTTGTCGAGCACCAGCCGGCAACGGCCGCTCACGGAGACGTAGCGGTCCCGGGTCGGGTCCGAGTACGCGAGGTTGACGTGGTGGTCGTGCGTCACCTCGTCGACCTTGGGGGAATGCTCGCGGGTGAAGAACCAGAGCTCTCCGTCGAAGTCACGCGCGTGCGTCCACATGGGGCGGCTGCGCAGGCTGCCATCCGCTTCCACGGTGGTCATCATCGCGACCTTGATGTCCTTGATGAGGTCATCGAAGTGCTCGGTGACGTCTTGGGTGTCCTTTTTCTTCCTGGCCATCGCTGCCTCCCTTGGGAGCACAAGGTAGGCAGCGTGGAGGTCGGCGGGCACATGGCGGTGGGTTGGCCGCCGCCAGGGCAGGCGGGCCTGTGGTAGGTGGCCGAGCAGGAAAGCGAGGGTTCGGATGCTGAAGACGGCGTGGAACGAGTGGAGCCTCAAGGCGCTGCAGTTGGAGACGGCGGTGCTGGCGCTGGAGGAGATCGACCTGCCCGAGGAGATGCACGCGCTCCAAGAGGCGGCGGAGGAGAAGCTGCTGGCGCTGGCGCGCGCGTGGAAGGCCCGTCAGCCGCAGCGCGAGCCGCGCACGTGGGAGCGCCAGACGCTGCCCGACGGCATGCCTCGCGACGCCGAGCTCAAGGACCTGGTGGAGGGCTTCAAGGAAGACGGCAAGTCGTGGACGCTGCTTCGCGCCACCAGCGACCTCAAGGAAGTGGTGGAGACGGTGGTGTCGGAAGGCCGCGCCTGCATGGCCGCGGGCGGCGAGTACTACCTGGGCCAGTGGGACGCGAAGGAGTCCGTGCTGGAGGTGGGCCGCGACGACGACGCGGACGAGCCCGGCACGGGCCTGGTGCTGGAGCCCACGGGCGAGCTCCAGTACACGCCGGACCCGGAGCTGTAGCCGCCGCTCGGCCCTCCAGCGCCTTCACGATGCGGGCGCGGAGCTTCTCGTCGGGCATCCGGCCGAAGCCCGCGCGCACGTTGTCGGCGGCGTGCGAGGGCTTGCGGGTGGCCGGCAGGGGGCGGGCTGTGAGGCGCCGACGCCGGGCAGGAGCAGGCCCCCCAGGGCCGCGGTGAGCACGTCGCGGCGGGACGGGGCACGGGAGGACAGGGCGGCCGATGGCAACGGCTGCGCTGAAGTGGACAGGTGACAGTTCCGCGCGGTGCCGGTGTTCTCTTGCACGAGCGGGGCGGCGACGCCTCCCGATGATTCCTCCTGGCCCGGGTGCCCGCGCGATGCGGGCCGGGCCTCATTCAAAACAGTCCAGGAAGGTCCAGGCGATGAATCGCAAGGTCTCGGTGTGCGCGGGGATGATGGCGGCGGTGGTGGCGTTCTCGGCCTCCGCCGAGGAGACGGCGGGCGGGCCGTCCTCGAGCGCCGCGAGCGGAGCGGCGTCTGTCGATTGGCCGGGCGTGGCGCGCGAGCTGTCCGCACCGCCGCTGGTGGCCGCGGCGGAGCAGCCGGTGAACCACGCCTTGGCCGCCGGGGCGCCCGCGGGGAGCGCGCCAGCGTCCGACGCTGTGAACCCTGTGGCATCGTCGAATGGCGCGTCCTCCATGCCCGTCGTGCCTGACGGTGCCAATGCGCCTTCGGCAGGCGCGCCCGAGGCGAAGGCGGAGGCCGACGCGAACGAAGTGCACATTCCGTTCAGCCTCACCCTGGTGCCGGGGCTGAGTACGTCGGGTTTCCACACCGGCAACGTGGTCAACAACGTGTCCATCGGCCTGGTGGCGACGCATGCGAAGCGGGTGGACGGCCTGGCGATGTCGCTGGCAGGCAACTGGGTGGGGGAGGGCGGGCTGAGCGGCGCGCAGCTCGCGGTGGGCGCCAACCTGGCCCAGGGGCCGGTGACGGGCGCCCAGCTCTCCGTGGGCGCCAACGTGGCCGGCGCGGACCTGCTGGGCCTCCAGTCCACGGTGGGCGTCAACGTGGTGCGCGGGAACGCGGAAGGCGCGCAGCTCGCGGTGGGGGGCAACATCGCGTCGGGCGAGGTGAATGGCACGCAGATGGCCGTGGCCGTCAACGTCGCGGGGAAGAGCCTGCTGGGCGCGCAGCTCGGCGTGGGCGCCAACGTGTCGGGCGGCCCGGTGCGCGGGTTCCAGGCTGCGGTGGGCGCCAACATCGCGACAGGGCGGGTCCACGGGCTCCAGGCCGCCGCGGGCCTCAACGTGGCGGGGCAGATGACGGGGCTCCAGATGTCCTCGGGTGTCAGCTACGTGCGGAATCTCTCCGGCGCCCAGCTCTCCATCATCAACGTGGGCGGCGAGGTGGATGGCGCGCAGGTGGGCATCGTCAACATCGCCAGCAACGTGACGGGCGCGCAGGTGGGCATCCTCAACGTGGCCCGTGAGTTGGACGGCGAGGCGGTAGGCATCCTCAGCTTCGTTGGTGGCGGTCAGGCGCATGTGCAGGCCTGGACCAGTGACGTGGCGCTCACCAACGTGGGCGTGAAGCTGGGCGGCCGTCACATCTACTCGCTGTTCACGGTGGGCTACAGCCCCTCCATCGACGAGGACCGCCGCCGCTTCGTCATGGGCGCGGGCCTGGGCGGCCACATCCCCGCGGGCCGCTTCTTCTTCGACATCGACGCGGTGAGCAGCACCGTCCACACGAAGCGACTCTTCGACGACTCGAAGCATGTCCTGGCGCAGCTCCGGTTGACGGCGGGCTGGCAGGTGGCGCGGCACTTCGCGGTGTTCGGTGGCGTCAGCGCCAACACGCTCGTCACCTGGGATGACAGCGACCCGTGGAAGGAGCTGGGCATCGGGCCGCAGTGGCGCCACGTCGCGGACGAGGGCCGCACCACCGTGCGCATGTGGCCGGGCCTGCTCGCGGGGGTGCAGATTTGAGGGGCCCCTCCCATCTTCCTCCCGGGTGCGCTGCTCTGGAGAGCGCGGCGCCAGGGGGTGAAGCATGGAAGGAAGCATGCGCGCGATGGTGCTGCGCGAGGTCGGGCAGCCCCTGCATGAGACGCGGCTGCCCATTCCTCGCCCCGGCCCGGAGGAGCTGTTGCTTCGCGTGCGCGCCTGCGCGGTCTGCCGCACCGACCTGCACGTCGTGGACGGTGAGCTGCCGAAGCCCAAGCTGCCGCTGGTCCCAGGCCATGAAATCGTGGCCACGGTGGAGGCGGCGGGCGAGCGGGCGACGGCCATTCCCGTGGGCACGCGAGTGGGCGTCCCCTGGCTCGGCTGGAGCTGCGGCCACTGCCGCTTCTGTCTGGCCGGCCAGGAGAACCTCTGCGAGCAGGCACGCTTCACGGGGTACCAACTGGATGGTGGCTACGCGGAGTTCACGGTGGCCCACCAGCGCTTCTGCTTCCCCCTGCCGCCCGAGTACACCGACGTCCACGCCGCGCCGTTGATGTGCGCGGGCCTCATCGGCTTTCGCAGCCTCCGCATGGCGGGGAGGGAGCGTCGTCTGTTGGGTTTCTACGGCTTCGGCGCCGCGGCCCACCTGCTCATCCAGGTCGCGCGCCACCAAGGCCGGCGTGTCTTCGCCTTCACCCGGCCGGGGGACGTGGAGGGCCAACGGTTCGCGCGGGAGCTGGGCGCGGAGTGGGCCGGGGATTCGGACACCGTGCCTCCGGAGCGGCTGGACGCGGCCATCCTCTTCGCGCCGGTGGGCGCGCTGGTGCCCGCCGCGCTCCGGGCGGTGGACAAGGCCGGCGTGGTGGTGTGCGGCGGCATCCACATGAGCGACATCCCCGCGTTCCCCTATGCGCTGCTGTGGGAGGAGCGGGTGGTGCGCTCGGTGGCGAACCTCACCCGGGCGGATGCGCTGGACTTCCTCGCGCTCGCGCCCAAGGTGCCGGTGCGCACCCTGGTGCAAACCTTCCCACTGTCCGCCGCCAACGACGCCCTCACCGCGCTGAGGCGAGGCCAGGTGCACGGCGCGGCGGTGCTGGAGGTGGCGGCCCTGGGTTGAGCGCGGAGTCGGGCGGGCCTACATCCGCCTCTCAGGGTGGGCGGGGCAAATCGCCCCGCAGAGACTGCGCGGTGTCCCATTTCGCCGCAAACGCAGCGTGTGGCTTGCGTGGCGTTTGATGGAATTTCGCGGACCTGGCGCGCTGGCCGCGCAAATGCATCCGGAAGGGAAGGCAACCCGATGCCCCCTTCCCGGGGGCACCACCACGCGAGGCGGACGATGAACCGAGCGCTGCAAATCACCTATCGGGGCATGGAGACGAGCGAGGCCCTGAGCGAGCACATCCGCGACCACGCCGGCAAGCTGGAGCAGTTCTACGACGGCATCGTGGGGTGCCACGTGGTGGTGGAGGAGCCGCACCGGCACAAGCAGCACGGCAGGCATTTCCACGTGCGCGTGGATGTGAGTGTGCCAGGAAGGAACATCGTCGCCAGCCGGGATCCGCAGGCGCGCACCGGGCACGAGGATGCCTATCAAGCGGTGACGGAGGCGTTCGACGCCGCCAGGCGCCAGCTCCAACACTACGCGGACGCGCTCAACACGCACCACGGGTGACGGTGTCGCTCGCGCGGCGCTTCATTCCCATTACAGACATCCAGCTGGGCGGTCGCGCGACGCACATTCCGAACATTTGCCATTCAAACCCCTGACAGACCTGGGGGGCTGGGCGTTATCGTGTGGCTTGTCACGCCATGAAAGCCCAGCGCCTCCAGGTGCTGCGGGTCGACGCCGAGGCCCCCCACCTCGTCACCACCGCCGCCGTCCACTCGACAGCCTCACTTGCCAAGTCCGCCACGGTTCCGTGCGCAGGGCGCCTGCATGGGTCGCGGGTGAACCCGGGGGGTGAGCGATGAGGCGCCCCGGGGGCAAGCGTGGGTGGTGGGTGGTGACCGGCGTCGTCTGGCTCGGCGGCATCGTGGCGGGTTCGCTCGCCATGGCTCGCTATTCCCTCACGCCCGGCGAGTCCCTGGCGGCACCCGCGCGCTGGCCCGGGGACTCCACCGTGCCACGCGTGGAGGGCCGTCCCACGCTGGTGATGTTGGCGCACCCGCTCTGTCCCTGCACGCGCGCGAGCATGGGAGAGCTCTCGTTGGTGATGGCGAAGGCGCAGGGGCGGCTCGACGCCTTCGTGCTCTTCCTCAAGCCCGAGGGCACCGGCGAGGATTGGGAGCAGGGCGAGCTGTGGCGTTCCGCGGCGGCGATTCCGGGCGTCACCGCCCTGCGCGACGAGGGCGGCGTCCAGGCGGAGCGCTTCGGCGCCGTCACCTCCGGCCAGGTGCTCTTCTACGACGCGGGTGGAGCGTTGCGCTTCAGCGGCGGCATCACCACGGCCCGGGGCCACGTGGGCGACAACGCCGGGCGCGCCGCGGTGGAGGCGCTGCTGGGTGACGCGCCGGCGGAAGCGCTGGCCGGGCACGCCGTCTACGGCTGTGAGCTGGAAGACCCCCGCGGGAGCGTGC
>NZ_SRLV01000063.1:0-50396 GCF_006518205.1 Myxococcus sp. CA005
GCCCTGGCCCCCGCCGCCGCGCCCAAGCCCGTGCCGCCTCCCGAAGGCGCCAGCGTCCTCTCCGGCACCCTGGCCGACTTCACCGCCGCGTGTGACACGGACCTCGAGCGCACCCGCGCGCAGGTGTCCGCCATCAAGGCGCTGGACGCGCGCAAGGACGGCCAGGCCGTGCTCGCGGCCTATGACGAGGCCCTGGGCTCGCTGCTCGCCGCGGCCAACCGCTCCAGCCTCGCGCGCGAGGTCCATCCGGAGGCGGCCTTCCGCGACGCCGCGCGCGAGTGCGAGCAGCGCGTGGACTCCGCCAACGTGGCGCTGTCCCAGGACCGAGGCGTCTATGACGTGCTGGCCGCGGTGGACCTGTCCAGCGCGGACGCGGCGACCCGGTACTGGATGGACCGCGCGCTGCTCGACTTCCGCCGCGCCGGCGTGGACCGCGACGACGCCACCCGCGCCAAGGTGAAGTCGCTCAACGAGGAGTTGCTCAAGCTGGGGCAGCAGTTCAGCAAGAACATCGCCGAGGACGTCCGCAAGGCGACCTTCAAGCCCGCCGAGCTGGACGGCCTGCCGGAGGACTACCGCAAGGCGCACCCGCCGGGCGCGGACGGGCTGGTGGTCATCACCACCAACTACCCGGACTACTTCCCCTTCATGACGTACGCGAAGAACGCGAAGGCGCGCGAGAAGCTGTGGCGCACCTACCGCCAGCGCGCGTACCCGGCCAACCAGGACGTGCTGGCGCAGCTCATCGCCAAGCGCCACGAGCTGGCCACGCTGCTGGGCTACGCGAGCTGGGCCGCGTACACCACCGAGACGAAGATGACGCGCACGCAGCAGGTGGCCGCGGACTTCATCGACCGGCTGGGCATGGCCACCGAGGCCCGCGCGAAGCAGGAGTACGCGCAGCTCCTGGCCCGCAAGCAGAAGGACGTCAAGGGAGCCAAGGTGCTGGAGCCCTGGGACCAGGACTTCTACGAGGACCGGCTGCGCGCGGAGCGCTTCAGCTTCGACTCGCAGGCGGTCCGGCCCTACTTCGAGTACGGCCGGGTGAAGGCGGGGGTGATGGACATCACCTCGCGCATCTGGGGCATCACCTACAAGCCGGTGAAGGACGCCCGGGTGTGGCAGCAGGAGGTGGAGACCTACGACGTGTTCGACGGCGACACGCTGCTGGGCCGCATCTACCTGGACATGCATCCACGTGACGACAAGTACAAGCACGCGGCGCAGTTCGATCTCGTCGCGGGCCAGGCCGGCAAGCGCTACCCGGAGGCCTCGCTGGTGTGCAACTTCGCGCGCCCCGGCGAGCTGATGACGCACGACGAGGTGGAGACCTTCTTCCACGAGTTCGGCCACCTGCTGCACGCCATCTTCGGCGGGCACCTGAAGTGGGCGGGCATCGCGGGCACCCGCGTGGAGTGGGACTTCGTGGAGACGCCGTCCATGCTGCTCCAGCAGTGGGCGGGCAACCCGGAGGTGCTGAAGGAGTTCGCGAAGCACCACGAGACGAACCAGCCCATCCCCGCGGAGATGGTGGAGAAGCTCCGCGCGTCGAAGGAGTTCGGCCAGGGCCTGTGGGCGCGGCGGCAGTTGTTCCTGTCCGCGGTGAGCCTGGACTACTACTCGCGAGCGCCGGGCTTCGACACGACCGAGGCCCTGGTTGCCCTGCAGACCCGGCTCAGCCCCTTCAAGCATGAGCACCGCGACGGCACGCACTTCGAGGTGGCCTTCGGGCACCTGGATGGCTACTCGGCGGCGTACTACACGTATCTCTGGTCCTCCGTCATCGCGAAGGACCTGGAGACCGAGTTCCAGAAGAAGGGCTTCCTCGACCGGGAGACGGCGATGAAGTACCGCCGCACCGTGCTGGAGCCCGGCGGCTCCAAGCCCGCCGCGGAGCTGGTGAAGGACTTCCTCGGGCGCGAGTACGGCTTCGACGCGTACCGCGCGTACCTCGACGCAAAGTAAGGAGCCCGCGGCATCCACGCGAACGCAGCTTGCACGCCGCAGGCTGCGTTCGTCCGAGGTTCCCTCGCCGGGAACCTCGCTACCCATTCGCGCCAATCTCTTCCCAGCGCGCTTCCGGGTAGCCAACGCCATCCTGCCCCCTGAAACAACGGAGAGGTCCAAAAGGCCACGTGCCTGGGTGGAGTGCACATTGCTACGGCTTCTGCTGTCCCGGCTTCGGATGGGGCAGTGTGGAGGGGGGTAGCCGACGTGACACCCATGCATCGACGAAGAGGGGGCTGGCTCTTCCTTGCGGGCGCAAGTCTCGCCCTGCTGGTGACCAGCTGCACCGATGACGGCCCAATGGCCCGGGTCAAACCCGACGAGGAGATACCAGGAGAACCTGTTCCACCGGGGCAGCCCCCGGTCGCAGGCGAGTGCGAGAACGCACCCCAGAAACCGGGGCGCGTCACGCTCCACCGCCTCAACCGCGCGGAATACAACGCCACCGTGCGGGACCTGCTGGGAGACACCACCCAGCCGGCCAATGACTTCCCTATCGACGACCACGGCTACGGCTTCGACAACATCGCCGACGTGCTCTCGCTGTCGCCGCTGTTGATGGAGAAGTACTCCGCCGCGGCGGAGCGGCTGGTGAATGACGCCTGGACGCGCGGCGCCTTCAACGCCTGCGCGCTGGACCCGCTCAACCCTGCGCCGTGCGCGCACGAAATCCTCTCCGACTTCGCCCGCCGCGCCTGGCGCCGGCCGGTGCAGCAGGAAGAGGTCGACAAGCTGATGACCTTTGTCAACCTGTCGAGCCAGCACGCGGACCCGCCCGTGGTGGGCGTGAAGCTGGCCCTGCGCTCGGTGCTCGTCTCACCGCATTTCCTCTTCCGGGTGGAGAAGAACGCGCCGCCAGGAAGCACCGAACCGTACACGCTCGACAACTTCGAGCTGGCCAGCAGGCTCTCCTACTTCCTGTGGAGCAGCATGCCGGACGACGCGCTGTTCGCCGCCGCCGAAGCGGGGAAGCTGAGCGACCCCGCGGAGATGGAGGCCCAGGTGCGGCGCATGCTCGCGGACCCGAAGGCACGCGCGCTGGTGGAGAACTTCGCCGGCCAGTGGCTCTTCACCCGCGCGCTGGGTACCGCCGTGCCGGACGGCACGCTCTATGGCGCGTTCAACGAGGAGCTGCGCGCCGCCATGCGCACGGAGACGGAGCTCTTCTTCGCGGAGTTCATCTCCGGCGACCACAAGCTGAAGGACCTCATCGACGCGCCGTTCACCTATGTGAACGACCAACTGGCCGCCCACTACGGCCTGCCATTGCCCGGCAGCCCCACGCACAAACGCGTGGAGCTCACGGGCCACCCGGAGCGCAGCGGCATCTTCGGCAAGGGCTCGCTGCTCATCGTCACGTCCAACCCGGACCGCACCTCACCGGTGCAGCGCGGCGTCTGGGTGTTGGAGCAGTTGCTGTGCTCGGCGCCGCCGCCACCGCCACCGGACGTGGAGAACCTGCCGCCGCCCATCACGCCGGACATGACGATGAAGGAGCGCATGGCGCTCCATCGCAGCGCGCCGGCGTGCCAGGGCTGCCACCGGCTGATGGACCCGCTGGGGCTGGCGATGGAGAACTTCGACCCCATTGGCCGCTGGCGCCTCCAGGAGGTGAGCGGCGCGCCCGTGGACGCCACGGGTGACCTGCCCGACGGCGCCATCCTCAACGGGGTGCGCGACATGCAGACCTACCTGAAGGAGGACCCGAAGCTGACCAACTGCATCACCGAGCACATGCTCACCTATGCCACGGGCCGTGGCCTGGACGAGGCCGACCACTGCGCGGTGAAGGATGTCGCCGACAAGGCCGAGGCCCGCGGTGGGCGACTCGTCGACTACATCCTCAGCATCGTCTCGAGCAGCCACTTCACGCAGCGTGGCGCGGAGGAGGAGCAGACGCCATGAGCAAGAAATTCAGACTCTCGCGACGGACCGTCTTGCGGGGAACGGGGGCGCTGATGGCGCTGCCCCTGTTGGAGCAGATGATTCCCCGCAACGCGCATGGCGCGCCGGGCACCGTGCCCCGCAGACTGGCCGTCTTCTACACGCCCAACGGCATCCACATGCAGAAGTGGACACCCAAGATAGAGGGCCCCGCGTGGGAGCTGACGCCCACGCTGGAACCCCTGGCGGCGGTGAAGAACGACCTGCTGGTCGTCACCGGCCTGGCGAACCAGCCCGCCTTCCCGGATGGTGACGGGCACCATGCCGCCGCCACCGGCGCGTTCCTGTCCTGCGCCAAGGTGTACAAGACGGAGGGCACCAACCTCCGCGTGGGCATCTCCATGGACCAGGTCATCGCCAACCACATGACGGCGACGCGGGCCACCCGCTATGGCTCCATGGAGCTGGGCATCGACGCGGGCCGCGGCATCGGCAACTGCGACTCCGGCTACGCGTGCCCGTATGCCAACAACATCGCGTGGTCGGGGCCTCGAACACCGGTGGCCAAGGAGACCAACGCGCAGGCCGCGTTCAACCGGCTCTTCGCGGGCGGCATCCCCGGAGAGACGCAGGCACAAATCGAGAAGCGGCGCGCGTACGGCAAGAGCATCATCGACGTCGTGCGCGATGACGCCACCGCGCTGAAGGGCCAGTTGGGCACCTCGGACCTGCAGAAGCTGGATGAGTACTTCACCAGCGTGCGGGAGTTGGAGAAGCAGGTGGAGGACGTGTCCGTCCCATCCATGGCCTGCGCTTCGGGAGCCGCGCCCATCGTGTCCGAGGACCCGACGGCGAAGACCAAGGCGATGATGGACCTCATCATCCTCGCCTTCCAGTGTGACCTCACCCGGGTGGCCACCTTCATGCTGGCCAACGCGCGTGCCAACAAGGTCTACCCCTTCCTGGGGCTCAGCGGCGCACACCACACGTACTCACACCACCAGAAGTCGCAGTCCAACTACAACGCGCTCGCCACCATCGACAAGTGGGAGGTGACGCTCCTCCAGTACCTGCTGGAGCGCATGAAGTCGGTCATCGAGGCCAACGGCCTGTCGATGCTCGACAACTCGATGGTCTACTTCTCCAGCGAAATCGGCGACGGGGACTCTCACAACCACGTCAACCTGCCCATCATCCTGGCGGGCAAGGGCGGCGGCGCGCTCACGCCGGGCCGGCACATCGTCTACCAGCAGGACCCGCTGGCCAACCTGTACATCTACCTGATGCAGGCCATGGGCGTGCCCAACGTCACCACCTTCGGTGACGACGGGACGGGCCCGCTGCCGGGCCTTGTGTAGCGCCGGCATTCCCGTGCGCGGCGGAGCGTGCGAGCGGGCGGCCCACCGCACGCAATGCCCCGCCGCGCACGCTTCACATGCATGAGCGGGCGTCCTGGCGCATCATCCCCCTCATGCCTTCCTTCTCCCGCGCCTACCGCTGGTCCGCCTTGCTCCTGCTGCCGCCGCTGCTCGGCTGCGGGAGCGGAGGCACCCAACAGGGGCGGCGACAGAACGCCACCTCCCGGCAGGCCGTGGCCACCCGGCAGCCCGCCGCGTCCGCGAAGCCGAAGGAGCCACGCGCGGCCCTCCCCGATGCGAATGACTTCTCCCGGGACATGGTGGCCGCGCACAACCTGGCGCGCTCCCGGGCCCAGCCCGCACCCAAGCCCGCGCTGCCGCCGCTGGCCTGGTCCACCCAGGCCGAGCGCAAGGCCGCGTCCTGGGCGAAGGCCTGCAAGTTCGAGCACAACCCGGACCGGGGCGACTTCGGAGAGAACCTCGCCGCCGCCACGCCCGGCGCGTGGACGACGTCCCAGGTGGTGAAGAGCTGGGCGGACGAAGCCGCGGACTACGACTACCGGCGCAACACCTGCCAGAAGGGCAAGGTGTGCGGGCACTACACGCAGGTGGTGTGGCGCAAGACGGCGGCCGTGGGGTGCGCCACGGTGATGTGCAACAAGAACTCACCGTTCGGCGCGAAGTTTCCTACCTGGCAGCTCTGGGTGTGCAACTACGCGCCGCCGGGCAACTGGGTGGGTCAACGGCCCTACTGAGCGCGCCCCACGGGGCCGGTGTGTCCCGGGTGACGGACACTCACGCGGCGGGAGGTGACGGCCCTCCGCCTGGCGGCGGATAATCCCCCCATGCTCCGCCCCACGCCCCGCCATCTTCGACCGCTTGGCCTGCTCATCCCCCTGCTCCTCACCGGCTGTGGCTCCGACACACCTGGAGAGGAAGACAGCGACACCGAGCCGCTGGTCATGACGCAGTTCGACCGCGACATGCTGGCCGCGCACAACGCCGCGCGGAGGAACGTGTCGCCCGCGGCCTCCCCCGCGTTGGAGGACCTGACGTGGGACGAGCAGGCGACGCGCACGGCGAAGGCCTACGCCGCGAAGTGCCAGTTCTCGCACAACCCGAATCGCGGCAACCTGGGGGAGAACCTCACCGCGGCATCGTCCAGCGCCATGGGCGCCCAGGGCGTGGTGCAGGGCTGGGTGGACGAGGCCGCCCACTACGACCACGCCGCCAACACCTGCGCGAGCGGCAAGGTCTGCGGCCACTACACCCAGGTGGTGTGGCGCAACACGCGGGCCCTGGGCTGCGCCGTCCAGGAGTGCACGAAGGACTCGCCCTTCGGTTCCCAGTTCCCCAAGTGGACGCTCTGGGTGTGCAACTACGCGCCGCCGGGCAACTACGTGGGCCAGCGCCCCTACTGACGCAGGTGCTGGTCCAGGAAGGCCGCCACCTGCTGCCAGGCACCCGCGGCGGCCTGCGCGTCGTAGCGCTCACTCGACGGGTTGGCGAAGGCGTGCTCCGCTTCGAACTCCAGGATGTAGTGCCGCACACCCGCATCATCCAAGGCCTGCCGGAAGGCCTGCACCGTCTCCAGGGGGATGGACGGGTCCTTCGTGCCGAAGATGCCCAGCACCGGCGCGCGGATGGCGGCGAGCTCCCGCGCCTCCGTCACCGGGTTGCCGTAGTAGAGGACCGCAGCGTCCAGCTCCGGCATGGCCATGGCCGCGTGCAGTGACCAGCCGCCCCCGAAGCACCAGCCGATGGTGCCCGTGCGCGGCGCCTGCACCCGCGCGTCCTGCTGAAGGAAGGTGTGCGCGGCCGTCAGCGTCTCCTGCGCGCGCGCCGGGTCCACGGCCTTCAGCAGCGCCAGCGCCTCATCCCGCGAGGTGGCCACCTTGCCGCCATACAGGTCCACCGCCAGCGCGGCGTAGCCCTCCGCGGCCAGCCGGTCCGTCCAGTGGCGGATGTGGTCATTGAGCCCCCACCACTCATGGATGACGATGACGGCGGGCAGCGGCCCCTGGGCGCCCTGGGGCAGGCTCAGGTAGGCCTTCGTGCCGGCCACCTCCACCTCCTGGCCCTTGGGCGCTGGCGGCGCGTCCTCGCGCAGCGTGTGCAGCGCCTTGAACTCCGATTCGGAGACAGCGCCCGTGGCGGACGGCTCGCGGAGCACTTCCCGGGAACGGCCCTGGACGCAGGCGCTCAGCAGCAGCGCTCCCATCATCAACAGCAGGCCCTGGCGCATGATGTGTCGACCTCCGTGGGTGTTGGCCCGTCCCCGATGCGGAGACGCTGGAGACAGGTGGACTACCCCGAGGCAGCGCCCCTCCGCCACTCCGGTGCCCGTGAACGCGAAGAGGGCTGGGAGGGAAGAATCCCCGCCAGCCCCCTGGGCGTCCTGCGTGAAGACGGTGACTACTTCTTCTCGGCCGCGGAGGGCTTGCCCGCCGGCGGCGTGCCGCCCATGGCCGGCATCTCCGGCGGCTTGACGATCTCCAGCAGCTCCACCTCGAACACCAGGGCGGCGCCACCCGGGATGTTCGGCGGCGCGCCGCGGTCACCGTAGGCGATGTCGGACGGGCACACGAGCTTGGCCTTGCCGCCCACTTTCATCTTCTGCACGCCCTCGGTCCAGCACTTGATGACGCCCTGGAGCGGGAACTGCGTGGGCTCGCCACGCTTGTGCGAGCTGTCGAACTCGGTGCCGTCCGGCAGCGTGCCACGGTAGTGCACCTTCACGATGTCCGACGCCTGGGGCGACGCGCCCGTACCGGCGGTCAGCTCCTTGTAGATGAGGCCGGACTCCGTCTTCTGGGCGCCCTCTTCCTTCGAGGCCGTCTCCAGGAACGCCTTCGCCTTCTCCTTCTCAGCCTCCGCCTTGCGGGTGCTGCGCGCGCGCGCCAGCTCCTGCAGCTTCGGGCCGTACGTCTCCAGCTCCACCGCGGGCTTGTCGCCCTTCACCTGCGCGGTGATGCCCGCCTTGACGTACTCCAGCTCCTCGGGAGTCATGTCGAACACGCTCACGCTGCGGCCAATGGACAGGCCGAGCGCGTACAGCGTCTTCTGGTCCTCCGTCTGCGGATTCGCGCTCGCGCCGGGCGCCGTCGCCGTCGCCGCCGGCGTCGAATCCGTCTTGCCCTGCTGCTGGCAGCCCGCCAGCACCAGCATTCCCGCGACCAGCCACGTCTTCTGCATGTCGTTGCCCTTCCTTGCTTTTTGGAGCGGCAGTGAGACATCGCCGCAGTCAGTTCTGAGGGGCGACTTACTACAGAAATGGCCTGACTTCCGGTTCGACGGCACCCCGGAAGCGTCCCCGTTCCTGAGCGACACCCCGCCCGCCCCCAGGGCGACCTCGTGTCCTTTCCAGGAGGTGGGGTTTTTCATTACCCGTTCCACCCGGCGTCAGCCTCGCCCGCCTCCAGGTAGCCCAGCAGCGGCGCCAGCACGGGCGTGATGCGCTTGTAGGCCGCGGTGTCGGCGGGCACGGTGCGCAGCACGCGGGCCAGCCGCTGCCGCCGACCGGGCGCTTCCACTTCCGAGGCCACCGGGGCCACGTAGGTGTGGATGGTGAAGAGGATGGCGCGCGTGCGGGGCAGCCGGGTGAGCGTCTGACGCTCCAGGCGGAGGAAGCAGCGCTCGCCCGCATTGTCCGGGGTGATGCCGTCGAACAAGTGCCGCCACTCCGGCAGCGTGCGCGGCTCCAGGTCCAGCCGCTCCGTGACGCTGATGGCCCAGTTGCAGCGCGTGACGGGGCGCCCGGGCTTCAGGCCCTCCATCAACTTCAGCGTGGAGGGCCCCAGCTTCGCGTTGAACTGGGGCACCGGCTCGTGGACGGCCAGCAGCGACCGGCCCAGCTTGTCCCCCAAGCACCACCCGGAAGGGAAACACAACTGGCCCGCCACTAGCGGGAAACCCTCATGCGTGCCGGCCAGCAGCAGCAGGTCCTCCTGAACCTGCCGGCCAAACCAGTCCAGCGGCGCCAGCGGCAGGCTCGCCGCGTCCCCCGGCGTGAAGTCCGTCCGCGTTCCCAGCAGGCGGTTGTGCCAGCACCAGCGCGTGCCATCCACCTCCAGCGAGAAGTGCTCCGGCGATTGACGCGCCATGGCAGGCAGCAGCACCGTCAACGTCTCCCATTGGAGTTCCTCTGTTCCGGGCCCTCCCTGGAAGCGCTCGGCGTGCCCCGCCGTCAGCAGCGCCGCCTTCAATGCCACTTCGTCCGCATAGCGCGGCGCGTCTACTTCAATGAGTGTCTCTTCGGGCCTCAGCGCACGCACGCCCAGCGACATTGAAAAGACATCCTGCTCGAAGGGGAAGTAAGGCAGCACCGCGTCGACCTCTCATGAAGGGTTGGAGCAATTTATCAATCGTGTTGCAGAACGCATCGCGTCACGGAAGGGTGGCTGTTTTTCGATGTCTCACCCTTGAGGTTGTTCATCTTCACGGGGAGGATTCGCATTCCGGTCCGCGCCCTGGAGCATCGTGCTCAGAAGCCAGCAGGCGCAGCACTTCCACAGGAGATACCTGATGCATCCTCTGCCGCTGTCGCGCGCGCCCCGTGCCGTGCTTCTTGCCCTCGTGGGCCTGATTGTCCTTCCCGCATGTTCGGATGACGGCGATGACCGTCCAGATGCGGGCCAGCCGGACTCTGGCATGCCCGCGGACGCAGGCAGCGACGCGGGCAGTGATGCAGGCAGTGACGCGGGCACCCCGGACGCCGGCGGCCCCATGGCCTGGCCGCAGGAATTCTCCTGCGAAGGCAAGGAGCAGACCGAGCTGACGTTCAACCCGGGCCAGGAGCAGGACCTCCAGGACGCGGTGAACGCGCTGGACGATTGCACCACCATCAACCTGGGCGCGGGCACCTTCCAGTTCGACAACGCCATCACCATCCGCGCCAACGGCATCACCGTCAAGGGCGCGGGCAAGGGCACCCAGGGCGAGGCCACCGGCGGCGAGTCCAGCACCGTGCTGGACTTCACGCACGCTGCGGCGAACACCAACGGCTTCGACGTGGTGAGCAAGCTCTTCACGGTGAGCGACCTGGCCGTCTGGAACGCGAAGAAGGATGGCCTGCGCATCGAGTCCTCCACCAACGTGAACATCCAGCGCATCCGCACCGAGTGGGCCCAGGAGAACCAGCAGAGCAACGGCAAGTACGGCATCTACCCCGTGAAATCGACGTACGTCCTCGTCGAGGACTCTGAGGCGTACAACGCCGCCGACGCGGGTATCTACGTCGGTCAGACGCAGCACACCATCGTCCGGCGGAACGTGGCGAAGAAGAACGTGGCGGGCATCGAAATCGAGAACACGAAGTACGCCCACGTCACGAACAACGTCGCCGAGGACAACACCACGGGCCTGGTCGTGTTCGACCTGCCGGGCAACCCCATCCGGGGCACGGACATCTACGTCGCCCACAACACCATCACCGGGAACAACCGCCCCAACTTCGCCTCCGTGGAGGCCAGCAGCAGCACCGTGTCCCAGGTCCCGGCCGGCACCGGCACCTTCATCCTGGCGTCGCGCCGGGTGGAGATGGAGCGCAACACGTGGGGCAACAACAACACGGTGGACATCGCCATCCTCAGCGGTCTGGCCATCGAGCCCGACCCCGTCCAGTGGGCGGCCGGCTTCTTCAACTACCCCAGCCAGGACATCTCCATCCACGACAACACCTTCACCGGTGGCAGCGGCCGAATGGTGGACAACGGCACGCCGGACCCGGAGCGCCGTCCGCTGGGCGCGCTGGTGGGCGCCGTCTACCAGTACGGCGCCGCGGCCCACGGCGTGACGGGCGTGGAGCACGTGCTGTGGGACGGCGTCGACCCGGCGCCTCGCGATGAGAGCCTGGCCAACCCCATCAACATCTGCTTCACCCGCAACACGCTGCCAGAGGGAGCGCAGGCCTCGGTGGTGGACTTCGACCTGCAGGCCGTCGGTGGCCACCTCTCGGCGGGCCCCACCCCCGAAAACGCGGCCGCCGCCTGGGGAGAGACGCGCCGCTATGCCCAGGGCGCCGAGCCCTACAACTGCTCGGGCTTCACCCCGGCCCTGACCATCCGCTGAGACATCGTGAAGAACGGACGCATGTACAGGCCGTTCATCCCAGGACTGGGCCTCGCCGCGATGCTGGTGACCGCGGCGCTGGCCTCGTGCTCGGGTGACGAGGGCGGCGTGGAGCCGACCCCGGACGGCGGAGGCGGCTCCACGGTCGACTCCGGGCTCCCGCCCGAGGACAGCGGCACCCCGGACGCGGGCACGGGTGACGCGGGCGAGGACGCCGGCACCCCAGAGGACGCGGGGACGAACGAGGACGCGGGGACGCCAGACGCCGGGCCTGCGTTTCCGCCCAACACCCTGTCGGGCTTCGGCCTCTTCACCGGGACACCCGCGACGGGTGGGCTCCAGCCGGTGGAGGGGAACATCCCCTATGAGCTGACCACGCCGCTCTTCTCCGACTACTCGGTGAAGTCGCGCACGCTGTACATCCCGCCGGACGCGCAGGCCGGGTACTCGGCCAACGACGTGCTGGACCTGCCGGTGGGCACCATCATCACCAAGACGTTCTCCTTCCCCGCGGACCTCCGCGTCCCGGAAGAGAACGTGCGCGCCATCGAAACGCGCGTGCTGGTGCACAGGCCCGGGGGCTGGGAGGCCTTTCCCTACTTCTGGAACGAAGCCCAGACGGAGGCCACGCTGGCCAACGGCGGCCGCGTCGTCCGCGGCGTGCGCTTCATTGGCGAGGACGGCGTGGAGCGGACGCTGGACTACCTGGTGCCCAGCAAGAACCAGTGCCTGAAGTGCCACCATCTCCAGGACGCACAGGAGAACCAGGTGCTGCTGCCCATTGGCGTGAAGGCCCGCTACCTCAACCAGGACCATGACTATGGCGACGGGCCCATCAACCAGCTTCAGCACCTGGCCAACCTGGGCCGGCTGACGGGGCTGCCTCCGGTCAACCAGGTTCCCCGCGCGCCGAACGCGTTCAACGCGGAGGACGGCACGCTGGAGCAGCGCGCGCGCACCTACCTGGACATCAACTGCGCGCATTGCCACAACCCCAAGGGGACGGCGGGCACCACCAGCCGGCTGTTCCTCAACGTGGACAACACGGAGGAGTTCACGTTGGGCGTGTGCAAGCGGCCGGGCTCCGCGGGCGGTGGCGTGGGCGGTGAGTTCGACATCGTCCCCGGCAGCCATTCGGTGTCCATCCTCTGGTACCGCATGCACACCGAGGAGTCGGGGAAGATGATGCCGGAGCTGGGCCGCGTGCTTCGCCACGACCAGGGCTCACGACTCATCTCCGACTGGATTGACGCCATGGACCCACGCTCCTGCAAGTAGGTCCTCGGTCAGACGAGCGGCCCCTCCGTGCCCGGTGCGCGGAGGGGCTTCTCGTTTCCGATGCGTGACGGCCGCGCCGCGTGACAGGGCGCGCGCGTGCCGCATAATCGCGGGGACATGTCCCTGCCCATGCTGCTCCGGGCCGCGGGGGTCGCCACCGCGCTCGTCCTGCTCGCCGCCTGCCGCATCGAGTCCGCCGCGCCCTCGGCCGGGCCCACGCTGGCGCGCGAGGGCACGCCCTCCGGAGACGTCTGGGTCTACACGTCCATGTACCGGCACGTCCTGGACGCGCTGGAGCCGCTGCTGAAGGCGCGGCTCCCGGACGTCCGGGTGCATTGGTATCAGGCGGGCAGTGAGAAGGTGGCCAGCCGGCTGGAGGCGGAGCGCGCCGCCGGGGCCATCCGCGCGGACCTGCTGGCCACGTCGGACCCGTTCCTCTACGAGCGGCTGGCCCGTGAAGGCGCCCTGCTCCGCTACGCCTCGCCCAACGTGCTCCGGGTGCCCCGCGCCCTGGTGGACCTGGACGCGCGCTACGCGGCCCTGCGCCTGTCCACCATGGTCCTGGTGCACCGGCAGGGCGGGCCACCGCCGCCCACCTCCTTCGCGGCGCTCGCGGAAGGTCCGTGGACGGGACGCGTGGCGATTGGAGATCCACTGACGTCGGGCACCGCCTTCACCTGGGCCGTGTTCTGCGACGCGAAGTACGGCGCGTCCTTCTTCCCCGGGCTGCGCCAGCGAGGCGCCATCGTCGCGGGAGGCAACGCGGCGGTGCTCCAGAAGGTGGAGAGCGGCGAGGCGGATGCGGGCGTGTTGCTCCTGGAGAACGCGCTCGCGGCCCAGGCCCGCGGCAGTCCCATCCAGGTGGTGTGGCCCACCGATGGCGCCGTCGTCATCCCCGGCCCCGCGGCCCTCTTCGCGACGACGCCCAACCCCGTCGCGGCGAAGGCGGTGGTGGACGTGCTGCTGTCGCCCGAAGGCCAGCGCATCATCGTGGAGAAGGGAGACATGCACGCGGTGGACCCCAGGCTCGCGGGCCCTCGGGGAGAGGCCGGTGTCTCGGAGTTGCTGGAGCGCGCGCGCCCATGGACGCCCGAGTTGCTCGAACGCGGGCTCACACAGGGCGGCGCCGTGAAGGAGCGCTTCCGCCAGGCCTTCTCCCAATGAGCGCGGCGGCGCCCAAATCCCAGTGGCTGGGGCTCGGCCTGTGGTTGGTGCCGGTGCTCTGCTTCTCCGTGCTCCCGGTGGCCGCGCTGCTCTGGCGAGGCCTGGGCCACTCCGGGACGGGCGGCTTGGACTGGCTGCTCGCCGAAGGTGGAGCGCTGGGGAACACGCTGCTCATCGCCACGGGCGCGGCGGTGCTGGCCTTCGTCCTGGGAGCGCCGCTGGCGCTGGTGCTGCAACGCACCGACCTGCCCCTGCGCGGGGCCTTCACGGTGCTGTTCACCCTGCCCTCCGCCGTGCCCGCGTTCATCTGGGGCATGGGCTGGCTGTCGCTCGCGAGCCCCCGCGCGGGGTACCTCAACCGGCTGCTCGGCGATGACACCTTCGACATCTACGGCCCCGCGGGCATCGCCTTCGTGGAGGGCGTGTCGGGCCTCCCGCTGGTGCTGCTGGCGGGTGCGGCGGCCCTGCGGCGCGTGGACCCGGCGGTGGAGGAAGCCGCGCGCGTCTGCGGAGCTTCGACGCTTCGGGCGCTGCTGACGACGACGCTGCCGCTGGCGCTGCCCTCCCTGCTGTCGGGCGCGGTGATGGTGTTCCTCATGGCGGCCTCGTCCTTCGGCGTGCCGTACCTGCTGGGCGTGTCGGCCTCACCGCCCACGCGGGTGCTCACCACGCGCATCTATGAACTGGTGCTGATGGGCGGTGACGAGGGCCTGGCGCGCGCCGCGCAACTGGCGACGTCGCTGCTGCTGCTCGCCCCCATGGCGATGCTGGTGACCTGGGCGCTGGGCCGTGCCGGCCGCGTCCGCCTCAGCGCGGGCAAGGGCCTGTCGTCCCGTCCCTTCCCGCTGGGGCGCGCACGCGGGCTCGTCCTGGGCGCGGTGAGCATGACGGCCGCGGTGCTGGTGCTCCTCCCGCTGGGGGCCATCCTCCTCACGTCGCTCCAGCGCAGCTTCGGCGCGGCGCTGACCTGGGAGACGTTGACGCTGACGCACTGGGCGGGTGTGCTGCTGGAGCCGCGCACGTTGCACGCCACGGGGCGCAGTGTCCTGCTGGCGGCGGGCGCGGGTGTCCTGGTGTGTGGGCTGGGACTCGCGGCGGCGGTGCTTCGACGCGGGCTGCGCCGCCTGGGCACGGGCGTGGAGGCGCTGGCGGTATGGCCCTACGCGGTGCCGGGGACGGTGCTGGCCCTGGCGCTGCTGCTCGCGTTCTCCCGGGACTTGCGCTTCATCCTGCTGGACCGCGTCGCCTTCGTGCTCGCGCTGGCACACACGCCGTGGCTGCTGCTCATCGCCTACGTGGCGAAGTACCTCGCGCTGGGCGCGCGCAACAGCGACGAGGCGCTCGCGCAATTGGACGCCTCGCTCACCGAGGCCGCGCGGGTCAGTGGTGCCGGCCCCTGGCGCGCGTTCGTGGATGCGCCCCTGCCCTTGCTGCGGCCGGCGCTCACCGCAGCCTTCGTCCTGGCGTTCCTCGCATGCGCGACGGAAATCACGATGTCCGTCCTGCTCGTACCCGCGGGAACCGAGGTGCTCGGGACGCTGCTGTTCGAACTCCAGAGCTACGCGGACCCCGCCGCCGCCGCGGTGCTGGCATGTGCCTTCATCGCGCTGGTGGTGGTGGGGCAGGCCCTGCTCGCGCTGCTGACCCGGCGGCCCTTGGACACGCGGTGATGGACGAGGTGTCCGGCATCGCCAGGGAGCCGGCGGCTTCCTGGCGATGTCTTCAGGACCTGCTCGCCATTACATGCACGCGCAGTACATGCCCCGGATGCAGTGCCCGAATCCCTCGCCACAGAAGTGGTCACAGTCCGAGTTGCGCTCACAGACGGACTGCGTGAACTCAGGAGCGTTGGCCTCGGCCGTGGACGGCATGAACGCCATTCCGAAACCCGCCGCCAGTCCCACACCCAGCGCCATCAGCATCGCAATTCCATTCTTCTTCATCGCGTGACTCCTTTCGGGGAGCCTCCAGCCTAACTCCAGACTCAGACACGAGGCAGCCAATCCACACGCCGCGTGCTTCCGCGACGCAACAGCAGACTTCCTGACACACAGCGACATGGTGTTTCGGACACGGCCCCGAAGCACCGTCGCGCCAAAGCCGAGGGACTCACGGCAAAAGGCGGCGGCCAGGGTAGACTCCGTCACCGCCGCATGAGCAACTTTCGACGCGCCACCCGTGACGACAACACCGCGCTGCTCGACCTGTTCGGCACGGTGCCCATGCAGGGAGACCTGGTCCTCTCCGCACAGCGAGCGCCCGACTACTTCGGCCTCTACACCATGCAGCGTGGAGAGACGGAGGTCTGGGTCCACGGCGAGCACGGCCGGCTGGACGGCATGGGCGCCGTGCACGTGCGCGATGGCTGGCTGGAGGGCCGTCCGTGCCGGGTGGGCTACCTGGGAGACCTGCGCACCCGTTTCTCCGCGCGCCGGAACCGCGGCCTCGCGCGCTTCTACGGGCCCATGATCGAGGAGAGCGCCCAGCGCCTGGGCGTGGACACCTTCCTCACGGCCGTCATGGCCTCCAATGCCCCCGCGCTCCACGCGCTCGTGCGGCGGCGGCCCGGGCGCGTGAGCCAGCCGCACTACACCCTGCTCCGTCGCTTCTCCGCCGTGTCCATCCAGTTCCTGCTCCGCCGCCGTCCCCGGCGAAGCGCTGTGACCGTGCGGCGCGCCACACCCGCGGACGTCCCCGCTGTCTCGGCGTTGCTGGATGCCGACCACCGTGCGCGTCCTTTCGGCTACCGCTTCGACACGGGCGAGTTGGAGCACCGCCTCGCCCACTGGCCCGGGCTGCGAATCGAAGACACCTATCTGGCCTTCGACGCGACCGGCGCGCTGGTGGGCTGCACCACCGCCTGGAACCCGGAAGCCGTGAAGCGCTACCGCGTCCATGCCTACCGTGGAGGCATGCGCTGGGTGCGGTGGGGCTGGGACACGCTGGCCACCGCGCTCCGCGCGCCGCGCCTGCCCGCGCCGGGCAGCGACTTCCGCTACTTCTATCTCTGCAACACCAGCGTGCGCGGAGAAGACCCGGCCGTCCTCCGCGCGCTCGTGGAGCGGGTGTACGCGGACTTTCACGGCCAGGGCTTCCACTTCTTCACGCTGTACCAGGACGAACTGGACCCGCTGGCGCCCGCGCTGAAGGGCTTCCTCCAGCGGCGCCTCGACTTCCACCTCTACGCCGTGACGCCCGCCTCACGTCCCCGGGAGACCTTCCCCGCCGGGCGGACCGGCTTCGAAATCTGCCTGCCCTGACGCACTCACTCCGCTTGGAGCGTGAAGCGCCAGGGGACCTGCTCCAGGCCGGAAGCACCGGCGAGAAACAGCGTATGGAGACCGCTCCGGCTCGCCACGAACCGTCCGTCCCGCAGATTCGCCAGGAGACCGCCAGGCGCGATGAGCGTCGCGCGAAGCGTGCCGGCGTCCAGGCCCAGCCGGTATGCGCGCCCCTCCTCCAGCCAGACGGAGAACACGTCCGTGTCGACGGCCGACTGGACCACGCCGGACATCGAAGCCGGCAGCGCCAGGACCTGCGCATCCTCGCTGGAGTCCGGATGGTCATCGAAGGCCACCTCCTCCAGCGTCAGGGAGAAACCCTCCACGCCATTCAGGGGCTGGAACATCAAGGTGACCTGCCGGGCGTCCCTCGCGCTGAAGAGATGGCGGCCGCTCCCCAACCCCAGGATTCCCACGGCGCCTCGCGGGTTCAGGGACAGGTCGGCGAACGGCGCATAGGACGCAAGGTAGATGGCACGTGCCTGGGTGTGGAAGGCGATGGCATCCGTGTCCTGAGGTGAGTCGAAGCGGCCCGTGATGGTGATTCCCGGGGAGATGAATGTCGCCGTCTCTGGAGAGTCACCGTGGTCATCCGTTCCCGCGTCCACCAGCGTCAGCACGAAGGAGTGCTCCCAGGGAGCCCCTCCCTGGAGGCGAAGGGAGTAGGTGCCCCAGCGGTTCAGACGGACCCGCAACTGGTCGGTCGTCGTGAGCGCCACGTTCGCGCCATCTTCGTCCACCACCTGGGCGGACCACCGCCCGGCCCCTTCCGTCCGCACCGTGTAGACATGCCCGGGCTCCCCCGTGAAGGAGAAGACATCCACGTCATCACGCGACTGAAGGGTGACCGCCACCGGGACACCCGGCGTCACGGGCGTTGCGGTCTCCAGTGTGTCGCCATGCTCATCGGGCCCCAGGTCCTCGAAGCGGCAGGCGGCATCCACCGGGAAGGTGCCATGGTCGGCAGCCAGCATCAGGAGCCAGTCTCGCTCGGACGTCGCCTGCAGGCTCACCGTGAGCGGCTCCCCTGACGTGCCCTGCACCGCATCCATCAGCAAGCCGGTCGCGGACTGCAGCGTCAATTGAAGGAACGGGTTGGGAGCCTGCTCACAGATGAAGCGGTAGCCATGCCCCACCCGCGAGCGGAAGGTGAACACATCCGCGTCAAAGGGCGAGGAGAGCCGCACGGGGAACGACGTGCCAGAGCCGGCCTCCAGGACGGTGGCATCCTCCAACGTATCGCCATGGTCGTCCACGCCCAGCGACGCCAGCTCGTACGTGTAGCGCCCGTACGAGTCCCTGCTGGAGACCTCGAAGTACCAGGTGCCCTCGGAGAGCGTGGGGAACCACGACACCCTCGCCCCCTCGACAGCGGAGGGCATGTCGTGGGCGTTCCCAGCCACATCCAGCAACCGAACCCGGCACTCCACCAGCAGCAGCCGCGTGCACGAGAAGCGATACAGGCCGCTCGCCTGCACGGTGACGGAGAACAAGTCCCTGTCCAGCATCTCCTCCCGCCGGCCCTCGTCGATACGGCCCTCCAGGGGCGACATGGGGAGCGTCAGCACCGTCGCGCTGTCAGGCGAGCCCCCATGGTCATCCGGCTGCGTGAAGGCGGCGACCGAGCACGTCAGCCCCGCGGCTCGCTCCCACGGTCCGCAGCGGCACATGGGCTGCCCCGCGTTGGAGAAGCAGGTGCCCGCGGTGCACCGCAGCCCCGCGCAGGCCACCTCATCCCCGGGCACCTCCACGGGGTGGCATGAAGCCAGCCCCAGGACGAGGAGCAGGACCACCGGAAGCAGCCCCGGGGTCCTGGCGAAACGCCATACATGGGCCATGACGTTCCGCCCTCCCATTCAGACCACCCGGTGCTTCCAGGTCCCACGCCGGAACAGGACGACGGCCACCAGCGCCATCACCGAGAAGGCCACCGAGATGGACAGGAATGCCCCCGGCGGCCCCAAGCCCAGGGGGCCGGAGAGCACCCACGCCAGGGGCAGCTCCAACAGCCAGAAGCAACAGATGTTGAGCACGGTGGGCGTGGTGGTGTCCCCTGCTCCGTTGAAGGCCTGCGTCAACACCATGCCGAAAGCATAGAACAGGAAGCTGGCGCTCAGGATGCGCAGGGCGAGCACCGCTTCCTTCATGACCGCGGCGTCGTTCGTGAAGATGCCCACCACGGGATTGGCCGCGAGGACGAACAGCAGCCCCAGCGAGCCCAGGAAGACGGCGTTGATGCGCCCCGCCGTCCACACCGCGTGCTCGCCCCGCTCCGGCTTTCCCGCGCCCAGGCTCTGTCCCACCATGGTGGCCGCCGCGTTGCTCAGCCCCCACGAGGGCAGCAGCGCGAACAGCACGATTCGCAACGCGATGGTGTAGCCCGCCACCGCCGCGCTGCCGAACGTGGCCACGATGCGGGCCAGCACCACCCAGCTCGTCGTGCCCACCAACGCCTGGGCCGTGCCCGCGCCTGACATCCGCAGCATGGCCAGCATCGTCCCCGGCTCCAGGCGCAGGTGCTCGCGCCGCAGCCGCAGCCGGCCGGAGCCACGCGCCAACCGGTAGAGCTGGTACGCCACGCCGCAGGAGCGCCCGAAGGTGGTGGCCACCGCGGCGCCCATGACGCCCAGCTCCGGGAAGGGCCCCACGCCGAAGATGAGGAGCGGCGCCAGCACGATGTTGATGGCGTTGGCCAGCCACAGCACGCGCATGGCGATGGCCGCGTCCCCCGCGCCGCGGAAGATGGCGTTGATGAGGAACAGCAGCAGGACGCTGCCCATGCCGCCCAGCATCACCTGCGTGTAGCGGATGCCGTGCTCCAGTACCCACGGCGAGCCGCCCATCAGCGTCATCAACGGCCGCGCGAAGTAGACGCCCGCCACCGACACCGGAATGGACAACACGACGCCCAGCCCCACCGCCTGCACCGCCGTGCGCGCGGCCCGCTCCGGGTCGCCTTCACCGATGCGGCGGGACACCAGCGCCGTGGCGCCGATGCTCAGCCCCGCGGACGCCGCATAGATGATGGTGAGCAGCGACTCCGTCAGTCCCACCGCCGCCACCGCGTCCGCCCCCAACCGGCCGACGAAGAAGACGTCGACGACGGCGAAGACGGACTCCATCATCATCTCCAGCACCATCGGCACGGCGAGCAGGAAGATGGCGCTGCGAACCGGAAGCCGGGTGAGGTCCCTCTCGGTTCCGTGAATGGCTTCCTTCACCGAAGCCCAGAACCCCTGAGGCCCCTCTTCGGGCGGACCCCGTGCTTCCGCCGGAACGGGTTCGAACCCGACCGGGGATGACTCAGACATGCCTGCCTCCGTTTGCGCCCTTCTGTCAGGAAGGCGGAAAGAGGTCCAGGGACGCCATCCCCCATGACACCTGACGCCTCTCCCCTCCAGGCCCCCTGCGCGGCGAGCGGGCAACCGCCCCCAGGGCAAGGCCTGGCCCTGAGAGCGTCGGACGCTGGACAACCTACCTGCGCCGTCGGGCCGTCGGGCCGTCGAGCGCGTGGGTGTAGGGTGCCGCGTCAATGGTCATCAGCCTGCCGCACGAAAGTGCGCCCGCGGTGCCTGTCGGGGGGGCCGCGCACTTCAGCCTCTCCAGCAGCGCTCGGGTGCTGGGAACTCTCCACCTGGGTCCGGGAGCCAACATCGCGCAAGGCGCGGTGGTGCGCTCGCACGAAGGCGCCGTGCGGTTGGGCGCCGGCTCGGCCGTGCTGGAGAACGGTGTCATCATCGGACTGCCGCAGCAGCCTGTCACGGTGGGAGAGCGCACCTTCCTGGACCACCGCAGCATCGTACTCGGCGCGGAGGTCGGCGCGCTCTGCGATGTGGGAGGTGCCTCCATCCTCATGCCCGGCGCGCGCATCGGCACGCGCTGCCTGCTGGCGGAAGGAACGCTCATTCCAGCGGGCACCGTGGTGCCGGACGACTCCGTCGTCGTGGGCCGCCCCGGCCGCATTCTCCGTCGAACCACCGCGGATGACCTGGAACGGCTCCGGAAGCGCCGCGGCGGAAGCCTCGACCTGCCGGGCCAGCCACTCACCGCTTTCTCCGCGAGAGATCGCGCAGAGGACGCTCCCATGGGACAGCTCTATACGTTTCGCGACAAGCACCCACTGGTGCACCCCACCGCCACCCTCTTCTCCTCAGCAGAGGTAACAGGGGACGTCATCATCGGCCCGGGCTGCATCATTGGCCCCGGGGTCAAAATCCTCGGGGATGGCAATGGCCCAGTCCGCATCGGCGCGGGCGTACAGGTGCTGGCCAACACCGTGCTGCACCGGCTGTCGGACCACACGCTGACGCTGGAGGACGGCGCCATCATCGGTCCGGGCTGCACGGTGCATGGCAGCCACGTGGGCGCGAACACCGTGGTGGAGCCGGGCGCCATCCTCTGTGACGGAACGCGGCTGGGACGCGGCAGCTTCGTGGGCGCGGGCAGCCTGGTGAAGCAGGGCAGCGCCTTCGCGGATGGTGCGCACATCGAGGGCTTCCCGGCGACGCAGACGGGTACGTTGGCGTCCCTGCCGCCGGTGCCCCGCTGGGCGCTGCGGCCGGAAGACCTGCCGGGGCTGCGGCGCATCGGCTAGCGCGCCCGCATGCTCACCGCTGCCTGTCCGCGTGATTGAAAGCCGCGAGCAGCGTGCCCATGGCATGGAACGCCAGTCCCATGCCCCAGCCGATGGCGGGGTACTGCACCCACCAGCCCGGCCCCGAAAACAGGTCGATGAGGGTGAGCCCTCCCATGACGATGGTGTAGCTCGTCGCGTGTGACGCAAGGCCCATGTAGGCCCTGCGCATGCGGCGCTGCGCCTTGTCGCGTCCCGTGCGCGCGGAGATGACGCTCTCCACGGCGGCTTCGCTCACGCCCATCTCCCGGGCCATGGCGAGCAGGTCCTCCCGGGTGAGCGCGCGCTCCTCGTCCTTGCCCGCCATCGCGCGAGCCGTGGCCTCGCGGATGATGTCCGCGGCCTCGTTCTGGGAAAAACTCGGAGGTGCACTGCGCTGCCGTGTGTCCGCCATGGGACTGGGACGCTAGCGCGGCGCATCCGCCACGAAAAGAGAAGGAATCCCCCCACGCCCGTTCTCGCTCGCGGCTCACCTGTTTTCACAAATCGCGCAGGGGAAACTCATGCTTCGTGGCATTCGCAGGTCCATGTTCTGTGCGCTCGGCCTCATGGCCGCGGCGTGTGGTGGTGACGGTTCACGCGCCCAGGAAGCGCCACCCGTCCAGGTCGTCCCGGAAGCGTGGCTGGGCGAGGCCGCGGGCGCCGAGCTCCCACACCTGGAGGCCCTGGGCGATGTCCGCATGCTGAAGGACGTGAACGCGGAGGCGTTGTTCCGCGAAGCCTCGGCGCGCCAGCCCGCGGGAAGCACGCGCGCCGCGGCGGAGGCACCGGTCCGGCCGACAACGGAGCGCGCCTTCATTGGCATCGACGTGAAGAACAACAAGGCCTACCGCCTGCGCACGGACACGGCCAACCTGGAGCGCGTGGCGGAGGAGCTGGCGCGGCGCGGACTCAACGGCGCCTCACGCGGCACGCTGGACGACGCCGCGCGGTTGGAGCCCGTGAACGGCGATGAGGCGCTGACCTCCGGCACGGTCTCAGGCCAGACGTGGAGCAACGGGGTGGACACGCGCATCCGCATGGGCCTCACGGATGGCTATGCCACGAACTCGTGGCCCTATCGGACCATCGGCCACCTGAGCGCTGGCTGTTCGGGTGCGCTCGTGGGCCGCCGCGTCGTCGTCACCGCCGCGCACTGCGTCGTCAGCGCGTACAGCGGGTGGAACCCCATCTTCAACACCTTCACCGCCCGCCGCGACGGCGCCACCGCGCCGTGGGGTGTCCAGGACGCCATCTGGTACTGGGTGCCGGAGGGCTACATCAACGGCTCGTGCAACAGCGTCGCCAGTTGCAACCGCTACGACGTCGCCATCATGGTGCTCGAGGACGACTTCCCGAACGGCCACCCGGGCTGGATGGGGCACTGGAACGCGTCCACGGACACGCTCAAGACGTGGTCCAGTTTCATGCGCGGCTACCCCGGCTGCGGCCACGTGGCGGCCCCCGCGAGCTGCACGGCCCGCACGCTGTACGGCGACACCCAGCAGTGCAAGACGAGCAACGCCTACAGCCCGGACGCGGACGGCTGGCACCAGGAAATCGAAATCGGCTGCGACGGCAGCCCGGGCCAGAGCGGCTCGCCCATCTACTCGTATGACGCGCCCGTCTCGGGGCCGGTCGTGGTGGGCCAGTACAACCAGTACTACTGCGACGCCACGGGCTGCGCGGGCAACGCCTTTCCAAACAGGATGGGGCACCTGACGCCCTCGTGGAACAACTCCATCAGCTACTTCAAGTCGCTCTATCCGTAAGTGACACTCAGGGACGCGCGGCCGTGGCAGGGGGGCGCGTCCCGCGGCCGTGCGGTGAACCCGAGTCAAGCGCGCCAGCCCACCAGTGACGGCTTCCGTGCGCTCCAATGCCCCCGGGGGTCGTTCCGCGTCGAAAGGCCCCGACAGAATAATGAGGCGCCCACGCACATGGTGAGGACGATGCCTCCATCCGACGCCGCAGCTCTCGGGAGCAGCCACCGGCAGCCCGCCAGCGAAACACCCGTCGGGTATCCCCTGGAGCATGCCCACACGGTCCAGTTCTATGAGGACGAGGCAATCGTCATCGACATCGTCGAGGCCTACATCACGGGCGGGCTCGAACGAGGAGACCCGCTCATCATCATCGCCCAGGCGAGCCACCGGCAGCAGCTCATCGCGCGGCTGGTGGCCGCGGGCGTGGACACCGCGGCGGCCATCGCGAGCGGGCAGCTCACCCTGCTCGATGCCCGTGAGACACTGGCGCGCTTCATGGTGGGGGGACGCCCGGACTGGGAGCGCTTCCGCGAAGTCATCGGCACCGTGATTGAGCACAGCCTCGCGGCCTCGCGCCCCGGCGCCAAGGTACGCGCCTACGGCGAGATGGTGGATGTCCTCTGCCTGGATGGGATGCCGGACGTGGCGGTGGAGCTGGAGGCACTGTGGAATGACCTCAGCGTGCTGTACCCCCTGTCCCTCCTGTGCACCTACGCCATCGGCCACTTCGGCCAGGCGGCGCACGCGCGGCCCTTCCTCGATGTCTGCAAGGCGCACGCACACGTCATTCCCACCGAGCGCTACACACGGCTCGCGGATACGGAAGGACGGCTGCGAGAGGTCAGTCTCCTCCAGCAGCGCGCCCAGGCACTGGAGGTGGAAGTCAAGCAGCGGCAGCAGGCGGAGCAGGCCCTCCGCGAGGCCCTCCATCGCCGGGATGAATTCCTGGCCCTGGCCGGTCACGAGCTGAAGACGCCCCTGACCGCGCTCCAGCTCCAACTCCAATCACTCCCCTCCGCGGCGGCGCGGAAGGATGGTGGCGGACGCCTGCTGGAGCGGCTGGACAAGGCCATCCGCCATACCGAGCGGCTCGCCACGCACATCGACGGGTTGCTCGACGTCTCCCGCATTGGCGAGGGCCAGGTGCCCTTGATGATGGAGCCGCTCGACCTGTCGCGGCTCGTCCGGGACACGGTTACCCGCGCCATGACTCCGGCGGCCGAGGCGGACTGTCCCCTCCAGTTGATGGCGGAGGTCCCTATCGAAGGCGTATGGGACCCGCTGCGGATTCAGCAGGTGGTGGGCAACCTCCTGGTCAATGCCTTCAAGTACGGCAGGGGCCGTCCCATCGAGGTGCGGGTGGACGGCGCACCGGACCACGCGCGCATCATCGTGAGAGACCACGGCATCGGCATTGCCCCCGAGCACCAGGAGCGCATCTTCCACCGCTTCGAACGCGCCGTTCCCTCGAGCGCCTTTGGAGGACTGGGCCTGGGGCTCTACGCGGCCCGCCAGGTCGTGGTGGCGCACGGCGGCACCCTCCGCGTGGAGAGCGAGTTGGGCCAGGGCGCCACCTTCATCGTGGAGTTGCCCTACCGTCCGCAGTAGCGCGGCGGACTCAAATCCAGAAGGCCATGTCGCGCTCGGCGTCCTCGGGCCCCGAGCCCTGGCCGCCCTCCCGCAGCCAGCGGCGATACGCCTCGATGTCGGCGTGGTGCAGGTCCGCCTCCGTGCCGGAGTAGACGCCTCCACCCGGGCCGTCCAGCAGGGCCTCGCGCTGGATGTCCATGATGACCACGTCCTGCTGGATGACCTGCCGCGTGTACCACCGCACCAGCGGCATCATGGCGCGTCCCACCAGCGCACCGGGGACATCCACCGGTAACCGATAGCTGATGGCCGTGTAGACGAGGCTGTCCGTGGGCCCGATGGGCGTGCACTGCGAGTTGATGACGAAGCCGTGCTCGCCCCAGAGGTAGTCAACGCGCGTGACATTGGGGACGTAGAACTTGTCCGTGTGGAGCAGCGGCAGTCCGCGCGGATTGAAGAGCCGGCCCAGGCCCGTGACGGTGTCCTGTGCCTGCTTGTACGTCACCAACACGCTGCCCGCCGTGCGCCGCACCGTGGCCGGCACTCGCTTGCTGGCGGGCCTGCGGAACCAGCCCGGATGCACGAAGAGCGTGTGCGGGACGTCCATGAAGTTCTCGACGAGGTTCGTCACCCCGTTCGGGAAGCGCGTCACCATGAAGTAGACGGTCCACCCCTCCTGGTCCCAGTACGGCACGCGGAACGGCGCGGACCGCGCGGGCTCGGCACCGCCCATGTAGACGAAGACAAGGCCGTCCTGCTCCAGGGTGGGAAAGCGCGTCAGGCGTCCCAGCGCGCAGGGCGCGGTCGCCAGTCCCTCCCGCGCGCAGGCGTCGGCGTCGAGCAACTCGCTTCGCTGCGAAGGCCCCAACGAGGGCACCTCCACCACGGCGCCCGACGCGTCGTAGACCCAGCCGTGATACGGGCAGCCGATGCGGCCATTGAAGACCGCGCCCCGGGACAGCCGCGCGTTGCGGTGCAGACACCGGTCCCGGAGAGCGGTGGGCTGTCCCTGTACGTCACGGAAGAGGACCACCCCCGTGCCGAAGAGGGTCCGCGCCAGGGGCTCGCCTGGCTTCAGCTCGGTGGAGAGACACGCGACGTACCAGAAGTCCTTCAGCGCGCCACAGCGCGTGAGGTCGGCTTCGGCTTCCAGGTCCACGTTGGGGGCGGGCGAGGTGTCGCGCGAATGCAGACGCAGTGGCGGTCTCATGTGGCGGCTCCGGAGAAATGGTCCGACCAGCCCGTCAGGCGGTGCAGGTCCACGGGCTTGATGTCGCCCGCGCGCTGGCCCAGCGCGACGCAGCGGGCCTCGTAGCGGCGAGCCCCGTCCGCCACGCGCACGGCACGCACCGGACCGAGTTGTCCCAGGGCTCGCGCGTAGCGGTAGTGGTGTCCCTCGCAGAGGGCGTGCTCCACGGCCTCCGCGGCGGCTGCGAGCCGTGAAGCGGGGGCGTCCGTCTCCAGGAACAAGACGTAGGACGGCGCGGGAGTCCACTCGGGCGCCAGCATGGAGAAGCCGGGGCGCGCGCCGCCAAAGAAGTCTGGAAGCACGGCATCCAGCACGGCCCCCACGCGCGTGCCGGCGAGCTTCTCGCCCACCAGGTCACAAATGGCGTCCGCTCGGCCGACGAAGCGAAGACAGGGCGTCGCGTGTTGGAAGCCCTCCACGCGGACCAGGTCGCCCAGGCGGTAGCGCAGCAGGCCACCCGAGGTGGACAACAGCACCGTGTACGTGCGGCCCTGCTCCAGCTCGTGTGCGAGGCGAGGTCGCGAGGTGGGCTGCTCGCTGTCGATGAACTCGAAGAAGTGGCTGCGCACCGCGAGCACGGGGGCGGGCGCATCGAAGAGGGGCACGGTGACGACGCCCTCCGTGGCCAGCAGCCCCTTGCCCTGCACCTCCACGCCCGGAAAGCGGCGGCATGCGGCGGGAAGCGCGTGGGCGGCCTGTGCGTCCGTCCACATGCTGAGAAGCGACAATCGAGGCCACAGCGCGCGGGCGCTCCAGCCACCTCGCAGCACCTCACGCAGCAGCGAAGCCCGCTCCGGGCGCGGGGAGAAGCGCATCCGGTCCAGCACCGCTTGCGTCGCGGCTTCATCGTACGCTGCGCCGGACGCAGGTGGCCGGCAGTGCCCTCGCATCAGGTCATCGGCCAGTCGCTCCCCGTGCCGCTCCAGCGCGTCCATGAGGAGCGTGAGAAAGCTGGGGTTCCACACGCTGATGAGAGACAGGTCCTCGCGGGCGACGAGATGCCAGAGCGTCACGTAGCGGCAGGACTCCACATCCGGCAATGCCCCCACCTCACCGGGCACCGCGAAGATGCGGGACAGCAAGGGGCGCAGCACGCGCGAGAAGTAGGCGCTGTCCTCCGCGCTGCCCACGGGAATGCCGCCCGCCGTGCGGACCTGCTTTCGCGCCAGTGGGGAGATGGACCAGTAGCTGGCGCCCTCGCGCAACGCGGGCCGGCGGTGGAGCAACTCGAAGAGCATGGGGGCCAGGGCGCGCTGGAACTCGGCCAGGAGGCCGCGTGTCATGGGCACCCGCTTGCTGGCGCCCGAGGAGCCTCCAGAGAGTTCGAAGCGCAGCACCGGCTCACGCGTGAGCACCCGGGCCTCGCCCGCGGCGATGCGCTCCACGTCCGGAGTCAGCGCGTCCGGGGTCACCCACGGCACGGCGGCCTGGAAGTCACGGGCGTCGCTGATGCGGTGGAAGCCAGGAATGCGCTCCGCCTGCACGCTGCCCACGGCCGAACGAAGCACCCGCTGCAGACACACCGCCTGCGCGGCCTCCGGATGGCGCAAGGCCCGGTAGAAGCGCAGCGCGGAGGGAGCGAGCACGGCCCGCAGGCCGCTCAGCGGCAGGGAGGAAGCACTCACGACGGCCTCATGTCCCCACGCGGACACCGGCGTTCCGCAGCCCTCGCCGGGCCCAGCCGCGAAGCTGTCCGGACACGCTCCGCCCCAGCGCCAGGAAGAGGTCCCACCAGCGAATCTCCACCAGGCACACCAGCTCCTCGCCCTCGCCATGGCGCGGATTGCGCTCGGCGAAGAAGGCGATGTCGGGGTGCAACGCCGCCGCGCGGTCGATGGGCGCGACGCCGTCCCGCACACGATAGTGCGCGCCCTGGAAACGGAGCGTGCCCCGCGACGCGTCGTACTGCGCGCCGAACCAGCGGGCGGCCAGCGCGTGAAGGAAGTCGGCGCGTCCGGGAGGCGGCGTCCAGTCCCGCCGGGGCATCGTCCTGGGGAAGTAGTTCACCGCGAGCAGGTACGTCTTGAAGCCGGCGCTCAACAGCAGCCAGTGCACTGGACGCAGGGGATGGCGGAGCTTGCGCGACAACACGAAGCGCCCGAAGCACACCTGCAACACCTTGTGGCCCCACCAGTCGGGGTGGATGACCGTGTCGCCCGAATACACCACCTCCACCCGCTGCCCGCCCGCGAGTTCCTCGGCGACGCGCAGCGTGCTGAAGCCCACCAACTCCCCGCCTCGCCGCGTGTGGAGGAGGATGACGTATTGCTTGGCCTCCAAGTCCTCGGCGAAGCGCTCCGGCGACACGCCCGTGTAGCAGAGCTGCATTAGCGCCAGCATCTGTCCACGCTGCGCCTCCGTGAGCGCATCACGCCGCACCGTCGAACCCTTGAGCGGCGACATCATGGCCCGGCACGCCCCTGCAACACCTCCGCGTCAGGAGGCTGCCGAAGCTCATGCGTGCGGTCCGACGACAGCGACACCTCCTGCACGTCGCCCCCGTACCAGTGCACCCGCGCCGTCACGAGCCCCGTGTACCGGCCCAGCCCGAAATGCAGCCGCGCGTCCGCCGCCGCGGAGAAGCCGCCCATCAACCCGACTTCCTGCACCTGCTCCACGCGCTTCCCCGCCTCCTCGTAGGAGACAACAACCCGGGTGCCCACCGCGCTCCGGTGCGTGCGCCCACCGTGGCCCACCAACGTGAGGCCCACGAAGTGCGCATCCTGGCGCCCCTCTGAGCGCAGCGTGTTGCGATACAGCGACACGGGCCCGTGCTGATTGGTGATGAGCGCGTCCAGGTCGCCATCCCCATCCATGTCCGAGAGCAGCACGCCTCGCGAGTTGTCCGGGTCGTCCAACCCGAGCTCGCGCGCCAGGTCCACGAAGTGTCCGGGCTTCGCGTCGCCCAGGTTGAGGTACGCGCGACGCGCCTCGTTCGGGTAGATGGTGCGGCCCCGGATGTCGCCCCACTTGTCCGCGTACGTGTGGACCTCCGGGCCGGACTGCATCAGCTTGTGATTCACGTACCAGTAGTCCTTGCGCTGGCCGTCGGGGATGCGCCACCGCGCCGCGTCCAGGCGGTCATCCACCATGCCATTGGCCTGCACCAGGTCCGGCCAACCGTCGTTGTCCAGGTCTCCCGCCGCCGCGCCCCAACCGAAGCGCCGCTCGTTGAGCGCGCCGCGGAAGGTGGCCTCGTCCCGGAACTCCGGCGTGAAGGCGTCCTTCCCGGGGCCCACCATCCACAGCAGGCTGCCCTCCGCCTGGAGCGAGTGGTGAACGTTGGAGACGTACAGGTCCAACCAGCCGTTGCGGTCGAAGTCCGCCACGGAGGCATTCATGCCCTTGTACGTGTCCTTTCCAATCTCGCCGAAGAGCCGACCCGCCACGCGGCGGAAGTGCTTGCCGCCCTCGTTGAGATAGACGTCGTCCGGCCCGAAGTCGTTGGCCACGTACAGGTCCGTCCACCCGTCGCGGTTGAAGTCCACCGTGCTCACCGCCAGCGACCAGTGCGTCTCCGGCATGCCCATCGCGGCGATGTCCACCTTCTCGAAGGTGCCGTCTCCCCGGCCCCGGTAGAGCGCGTTGAGCCCACCGTTGGCCGCGTTGTGCCAGCCGTCGTGCATGAAGCGGAACATGCGGCGGTCCTCTGCGTGCTCGGGCTCGGGCAGCCGGAAGAGGTTGAGCGGCACCGGCGGCTCGTAGCCCGGCAGGTGCGTGGTCATCACGTTGAGCACGAAGAGGTCCAGGTGCCCATCCCGGTCATAGTCCAGGAAGGTCAGGCCCAGGCTCACCGCGTGGTCCGTCACGCCCGCGGCCTCCGTCACGTCCTCGAAGCCCGCGGTGCCCGTCTCTCGCAACGTGTTGCGCAGCAGCCGGACGGGCCCGAAGGCCACCGCCACCGCGAGGTCCAGGTCGCCGTCACCATCCCAGTCCACGAAGGTGCCGCCGCCCGGCAGGCCCTCTTCCTTGTAGCGGGTGGCGAAGCGCTCCAGCGCGGGAACAGGCACCCGTTCGAAGCGGAGGTCGCCGAGGTTGCGATAGAGGATCGCGTGGTCCTCGGGCCGCGCCAGCGGGTGCGTGAGGAACAGGTCCGGCCGGCCATCCCCGTCGTAGTCCCCCACGGCGACGGAATCCCCCACCGCCACCAGCCACTTCGCGACATGCCCCAGCCGTGGGTCCAACTCCTCGAGCGTGTTGCCCATGGTGGAGTCGAGCCCCGCGGCCCGCGCCTCCACGCGCTCCATGCGGAAGTCCAGCGGCGAGGTCCGGACTCCGGGCGTGGCGGCCAGGGTGTAGCCACCCACCATGAGACCTCCCAGCCCGCCCACCACCACCGCGCGCTTCAGCCAGCCGGAGGACACCAGTGTGCTCAGCGACTCGCGCAACCCGCGCTGCCAGGCGGCTCGCGCGTGGACGAAGAGGAAGCGGACCGTGGCGCACGTGAGGGCCGCATAGAAGAACGTGTAGACGCTCTCCTTGAAGTGCAGCACCAGGTCCACCAGCGTCACCGCCAGCGCCAGCAGTATCTGCCCGCGCCGCGTGCCCGGAGACGTGGCCGGGTCGGTGAGCATGTAGAAGACGAAGATGAAGAACGACGGCGCACCCAGCGTACCGAGGAAGAGGACCTCCGGAGGCAGGTGGTGCCGGAGCACATAGGCGCGCAGCGCCGTCTGGAGCGCGTAGAAGAAGAGGAAGCTGACCACCAGCCACCCGCGCCCCACCCGGAAGAAGAAGAGCACCAGCGCCGCCATGAGGATGAAGGCGGAGAGGGCCACCTCTCCGTTGGCCCACTGGTAGGCGGGCGCGGCGGTGATGAGCTCGCGCGTGAAGAGCAGCGACATGGCCACGCCGAACATGGACGGATTGAAGACGTGGCGCCCCTGGAAGGTGAGCACGTACTTCGAGCCGATGGCGAACCACACCGGGAGGAGGAGCAGCCAGCTCGAATGCGAGTAGTTGAGCAGCAGCGCCAGCGAGCAGCAGGAGATGTACGCGCTCAGGGGGACGACCTTCTGCCGCTTCAGCCCCCAACCCAGCGCGACGTCCAGCACGCTGCCCGTCACCACGATGGCGGCCATCTGCCACGGGCTGCGGTTGAAGCCGAAAAAGGTGAAGCCGAGCACGCCGTAGAGCGTCAGCAGGAAGGCGAAGGGCAGGCGCGGGTCGTTCCAACGAGGCCAGACCCAACCCCAGCGCTCGACGCGCGGCGCCGTGTGTTGCGGGATGTACACCTGTGCAGCCGGGCTCACCCCGGGACCAACGCTCATGGAAGCCCGCCTCCCGCCGAAGCGCGTCGCCGCGCGCGTGCGGAGCGTGCCCCGTGGAGCGCGCCCTGTCCAATCAGGTCAAGGGCTTGCAAGAGCCCCTCCTGTCCATGCATCCATGCCATGCCCGGGACATTGCAAACTCCGGGCACAGGTCCTTCAGCACGCGCGGTTTCCGATGCCCTCTCCGCACACCCGAGCCCTTCTCGCCATCCTGGCCGCTGTCTGCATCGTGGCGGCGGCCGGGTTCCGTCACGCGCAGAATGTGAAGGGCTCACGAGGCGGACGCATCTCCGGCCCCAAGCTGGCGTGGCTCTTCTACGCGGTGTTCCTGTGGTTCCTCGCGTGCCCGCTGGTGGCGCTGGACGTGGCGGTGCCGGAGGAGGCGCGAGGCGTGCTGGGCGCGTTCGCCGCCTTCATGTGGCTGCGAGGCGTGGCGGAGCTGTACCTGCTCTACGGCGTGAAGCGCTGGCGGCCTCCGTATGGCGTGGCCCATGACGTGGCGTGCATCGCCCTGGTGCTCGGCGGCCTGTTCTGGGGCCGGGCGCGGTGGCTGGGCGTGCTCGGCCCCGAGGACCTGTGGGCCCTGGCCTTCCTGGGCCTGGTGCTCGTGAGCCTGTTCGTCGAGGTCGCCTACGCGGCCCTGTTCTTCCACGCCGTGGAGGGCCGCACCACGGGCGAGGACGGCATCTGGTTCGCGGACGAAGAGCAGGCCCGGTTCCGCCGCATCAACCGGCTGACACTGGCGCTCAACGTGCCCCTGTACGCGGGACTGGTGGGCCTGCTGGCGGTGGGGGCGTGGTAGGCGGCGCACTTGCTAGAGCATCAGGTGCTTCCAGGAATCGGCCCTGTAACGCAGACGCGGTAACTCCAGCGCGGTGGATGGAATGAAGAGGTAGTCCTCTTGCGGCTTCAGTCCAGCTCGGACCGCAAGGCGGACCAGCGCAAGGCCTTCAATGGACACATAGGCCTCGGTCGCGAGCACCTCTTCCGCTTCGGTCTCCTTCTCAGCCAGCCTCCGGTAGCGGACTTCGCGCTCCTCCATCATCTGCGTCAGCGCGGCGTCGAACGCGTCTCCATCCGCAGCAAGCAGCGCCTGACACACCAGGAGCCTCGCGTCTGTCGTCCCCTCCAGGCACTTCTCGTAGCGAGAGAGAAGCACCTGGCCATCCTGCGCGGTTCTCTCCAAGAAGAAGTGGTCCATCAGGAAGCGCACGAAGAGGAAGTCCTCCTCGTACTCACGATCCTTGTCGGGACTCGCGGGAGAAAACCGGCTGAGTTCCCGTGCGGATTCATCGTCACCACACGCCACGGCGTCAAAGAAGGGCGCCGCCCGGCTGGTCAACTTCTTTGTTTCTTCCGAAGCCCGGGAGAAGAACACGAAGGCACGGGCGCTCGCGTGAAGGCATTCGTGCAGGCGCGCAGACGTACCAGAAAGCAGGAGTGAACCAATACCAGCCACGCGAAAGTTCTGACAAAATCGCAAGGCCTCCTTCAGGCCTCCTTTTCCAGCCGCAAATGCCGGAAGCAACTCTTCATTGTCGCCAAGAGCATTGCCAATAAAAACGGGCAGGAACTTCGAAGCCAAAGGAGCGTCCTTTCGAGGGGAAGGCTCAAGCCTTCACAGCCGAGACTGCAATCTCCCGCAGTACCAGGTTTGTGAAGCCACGCTCCTTGAACGCACGAACCAACGGCTCGCTCACGATGTAGCGCTGCGGGTCTTGCTTCAGGCGGAACAGTCCCGGTGCCCCAATCAACTTCTGCGGATCCAGCACCAGCTTCCGGATCGCAACGACGGCACCGCTGCGGTGGTACTTGATATCACTGGCAGCCGCATCCACGGCATCGATGCTCCCCAGCGGATTGATGAAGAAGTAATCCTGGCTGCGGACGCGCTCGCGGTGGTCGAGTAGCGTGAACGGCAGGTACTCGATGGCCGCCTCCACACAGTGCTCTGAGACAGCCTCCTTCACTGCCGCAGAAGCAATGAGGTAGTTGAAGTTATTACCCAGCAAGGAAGACAGTTGGATTCCGGCATGCTCCTCGCTTGGCTTGACCTTCACCTCAGACGGATAGTCCGTCCCAATGGGTTCGCCTGCCGCCAGGCAGTAACCATCCAGCCCCAGCACCTCGGGCTCTTGGTCCAGAAAGAGCAACTCCGAGTTGTTGATGTCTCCCAGCGTCTCAATCTCGAAGTATCTCACTATCCCTCGCTCACGAACCAGCCGCCCCATCCGTCATCGTGAGTCCAGGACCTTATCCCATGGGACTGCTACACTGCGCCCCTCGGTTCCGGTGGCGATCTGCCCCGACAGACACGAGCACTTCATGGGCCACCCTACCATCGAGAACGAAACCCCCTTCGCCTTCGATATGATGGGCCTCGCCGACGAGGACGGGAGGCCACTGCTTCTACTCGTCGTGAAGGCCACGTACGACTTCGGAACGTCTGGGCTCAAGCTCGCGGGCGAACAGTTGCCCGTGACGTGGGGCGGCGAGTCCTGGGGCAAGCCCGGAGAGTCCAGCGACAAGTACGAACCCGAGAGCGCCTTCATCAAGCTGGCCACGGACGTAGCGCTGATTGGACATGCCTACCCGCCACAGAAGGGCGCCACCGAGGCACTGGTGGCTCTTCAGGTCGGGCCGCTGAAGAAGGCCGTGCGCGTCGTGGGTGAGCGGACCTGGTTCAAGAGCATGGGACATGTCGCGGCCACCAAGCCGCTCCCCTTCGACAAAATTCCGCTCACGTGGGAGCGCGCATTCGGCGGCTGGGACCGGACGGACACCGTGAAGCCGGCCTTCGAGCCGCGCAACCCCGTGGGAGTGGGCTTCCGCGCCAGTCCTCGCCACTTCGAGGAGGGACTGAAGCTGCCCAACCTGGAGGATCCCGCCACGGAGCCCCTGCGCGACTTCGGCCAGAAGGTGGTGCCTGCTGGCTTCGGCTTCACCTCCCCGCACTGGCAGCCGCGCGCCAGGTATGGCGGCACCTACGACGAGTCCTGGAACAAGTCGCGCAAGCCCTTGCTGCCCAAGGACTTCGACCGGCGGTTCTTCAACGCCGCCGCGCCGGGCCTCATCGCTCCCGGGTACCTGAAGGGGGACGAGCCGGTCATCATCGCCGGCGCTTCCCCCAAGGGCCGTCTGTCCTTCGCGCTTCCGGGCCAGGCCGCTCCGATCGTCACCGTGGCGCTCGCAGGAGGCGAGGACGCGACGCCCCCCATGCACCTGGACACCGTGACCCTGGATACCGACGAAGAGAAGGTGACGCTCCTCTGGCGCGGACATGTCGCCCTGGGAGAGGGCCTCCACGATGTGCGGGGCCTGAAGGTCACCGCCCAGGGAGTGACCGCGCCCAAGGCGGCCTGAGCGGGGCCTGCGTAGGGGCATGTATCCAGCGGCGCAGCCGCGCTCCAGCTTCGCGGTGGCGTGCCTCGCACCGCGTGGCCCCGCCGGGGTATTCTGTTCCCCTGGAGGTGGCTGGCATGGCGGTCAATACCGGTGTGAACAAGATGTCCGTGGTGACGAAGGACAGCGGCGGCGTCACCGTTGCCTTCCCGGACGTGTGCAAGACGCCCAGCCCGGCCGGGCCCGTGCCCATCCCCTACCCCAACGTGGCCCAGTCCTCCGACACCGACAAGGGCACGAAGAAGGTCTCCGTCGCTGGCAACCCGGTGTGCGTGAAGGACTCCAACTTCAAGACGAGCACCGGCGACGAAGCCGGCACCGCGGGCGGTGGCGTGGCCTCCAGCAAGACCAAGGGCAAGGCGGAGTTCGTCAACTTCTCCTTCGACGTGAAGTTCGAAGGGAAGAACGTGGCGCGCGCCTTCGACCTGATGCTCCACAACGACAAGAACACGCCGCCGTTCCCCGTCATGCAGGGGCCCGTCATTGCCATGGGGAAGAGCGATGAAGCACCCAAGTGCGCGGTGTGCGACAAAGACCTATAGGTCCAACACTCCGCGGATAGCCCCTCCATCACGCGCAACACCCTACGCTGCGCCGGTCATTCATCATGCAGGTACACGCACAGGCATCGGCCGCCCGGCTCTGCTCTGGACCTCGCCTGAACACACAAGCCACCCTCTCGCGTTCAACCAGACGCACTCTTGACGGGACTTGTCAATGCCCCACCCTGTCTCCACTTTTCGAGAACAGCCCAAGAGCGCGTCGGTGGCTGGCGACGCAATTGTCATCACCGGCCTGGGCATGGTCTCTCCCATAGGAGGGGACGTTGTCTCAAGCTGTGCCGCCGCCCGAGCAGGACTCACGCAGTGGACGGAGCTGGACCTCCAGGTTACAGACGAGCACACCCTGGAGGCAGTATCGCTAAAGGGCCATGAGATCCCATGGCTCACCCTAGGATTCGAGGGTTTCGCGCGTTGGCTGCGCCTGGGTGACGCCGCCCTGCGGGACCTCGTGGCGTACTCAGGACTGACTCGAGCAGACTATGCGCAGACGGGTTTCCTTCTCCAGCTACCGGGCAGCTTCATCAACGACATCCACCTAAAAACAAGCCTGCTTGAGCGTCTACCTGAAAACGAGCGCGCTCGCATCCAACGCGAAATCGATGCAGAGCGTACTGAAGCAAGAAACAGCCTGACCCGTAGGCTCATTCCCGAGTTGTTAGCGCTGAATAACATACGAATCGAGCCGCAAGCACAGTCCTATGCATTTGGCGGAGCTGCCGCTTCCTGCCAACTGCTGCTGCGGGCGATAGAAGGACTCCGAAGCCGAACAATGGACCGATGCATCATCGGCGGCATCGACTCCTGGGTCGATGGAGAACCCCTTACCCAGGCTTTCGACTTGGGGCTGCTGCGAACCCCGAACCGCCCGATCGGACGCTTTCCGGGCGAAGCGGGGGCCTTCATTCTCCTGGAACGGATTGATGCCGCCCGGTCCCGTGGCGCACGCATCGAGGGTCTCCTTGGCCCAGTCGCGTTTACGAGCGACACCAGCCACCGGTTCTCAGGCCAGGCCCCCTCCGGCAAGGCCCTATTCAAGGCCATTGAGGCTTGTTTTCCGGGAGGGGCCCGACAGGCAACCGATGTTGAGTTGCTCATCGCCAATCTCAATGGGGATGAACAACGTGCTCGCGAATTCGGTCATTGCCTCGTTCACCTCAAGGAAGCGGAACTTCCCTCCTCAACTCCGCGCTGGCACGTACCTGAGCATTTCGGAGAAATTGGCGCGGCGACTTCAACCGTAGCTACGTGCTTAGCGGTGAGAGGGTTCGCCAGAGGTTATGCCCGAAGCCGAAAAGCCCTGGTAGCATTGCTTGATGACGAGCCCTCCCGAGGCGCGTTCCTACTACAAGCTCACTCTTGAAGGTCATTCCAACGATCCGACGTCACTGCATGTGAGACAGTCATGAGCACTGAAGAGCATTTCGAAGCACTCTCCAACGACAAATCCCATGTGGCCGGCGAGAGCAATGGCTGTGTCACTCGGTGCGTCTACGAGACTCAGGGCGGCAAGAGAAAATGCAAGTTCGCAGGCCATGACTACAAGGAGAATGGATTCAACTTCCAGAAGAGCTCAGATGAGGTGAATTGGTACAACCTGCCCATCCATGAGGATGGCAGCGAAGCCCGCAAACGCTTTGATAGCATCTTCGTCACGAGCTTCAAGCAGGCTTGGCGTGACCCGAGCAAACGAGCGGACGCGTGGCATATGGGCTCGGGCCCCTATGGGCACATCAACTTCATTGCCAGTGGACGCTGGCCTTGGAGCAATAACGCCCACCACATCATTCCGGTCGACGACGTCCTGAGCAAAGTTCTCAACTTCGACCAACTCAAACTACTTCAACAAGCGAAATACAACGTCAACAAGGGCGTAAACATCATCTATCTACCCAACAGCACACGTCACGCCCAGCTTTTCCAGTTGCTCAAGCACCCCAAATACCACAGCACGTATAGCAAGGATGTCCGAACGCGCGTGAATGCCATCAGGGACCAACTCACTCAGGCCACCGATGAGGACGAGGCTGGACATCCGAAACTCAATGAGAAAACGGTTCCCCTGCTTGGCGCACAACTCGATGCCTTCTCCTTGAGAATGCGCAAGAAGATCCGCGAGGCAGGCGTCAAAAGCCCTGGAGCCCACCTCAACGAACTGGCAAGTCTCGTGACCATCCGGTAGGTGCCGTCCATGAACTCATACTTCCTCCTCACCGAAGCGAACGAACCGAAGCACTGCATCATCAATGAGGTCCCAGACGCATTGAAGCCGAAGAAATGGCGGATCAGCGCAGGGCTCCCCATGGAACATCGGTTTCCATCCGATGTCGTACTCAAGATGGATGGAAGTCACAAGGGTGTGCAGATACCAGACTTGGTGAACAACACCGAGCGAATTTCCATTGTGTCAGAAAAGCTCAAGGCCCTGCTAGAACAGCAGGCGGGCGCCCGGATCGAATTCCTGCCAGTCACAATTGCGAATCACAAGGGCCGAGTAGCCGCAAAAGACTATTTCATTGCCAATCTACTCGACCATGTCGACTGTGTGGACAAGGAGCGCAGCGAGGTGGAGGAACTGAACCCAGATCCTACCTTACTCTCGGGGTTGTTCCGGCTTCAGGTCTTTCCAGAGCGCATTCCTTCAAATGCCAAGCTGTTCAGACTCAAGACCATGCCCCCTGCAATCATCGTCCGCGAGGATCTACGAGCCGCGATAGATGCAGGACACATCACCGGCGTGAACTACATCGCAATGGGCGAAGAATGCGCTATCTATTGAATCGGAAGCGGATTCTTTCACAACGGCTTTGTCCTTAAGGGATTGATGCTGAAACCATGGAATCTGGCGCGCAACTCCACGTCCCCTTTTGAAATCCTCGGTCCCCGATGAACACCGTATGCCACTCCTACTTCATCCTTTCGACAGTTCGGGAGCCCAAGAACTGCGTCATCCATGAGGAACCAACCTCGATCCGCGACATGAGCTGGCGCATGAGCCGTGGATTGCCCGTGGACGAGCGGTTTCCCTCAGACGTGGTTCTTCAGGTGGATGGCGGGACCAAGGGAATCACGCTCCCTGATTTCGTTTCAAACACCGTCCAACTGGCAATTGTATCCCGAAAATTCAAACAGACTCTAGACGAGCACGCAGCGGCTAACATCGAGTACCTTCCCATCTCGATCGCAAATCACAAGGGGCGAGTCTCGGGAAATGACTACTATATCGCGAACCTACTCGATCACCATGACTGTATTGACATGGAGCGCAGCGAAGTAGAGCAACTTGGCATGGAGCCAGAGTTCCTTTCTGGCCTGTTCCGTCTCCACATCACCGAAGACCGGGTTCCTCACGAGGCAAAGCTCTTCCGCCTTAAGTCCATGCCCTCCGCAATCCTCATCCGCGACGACCTACGCGCGACCGTCGACGTCGCTGGCCTCACCGGAGTGAAGTACATTGGCATGGGCGAGCGCTGCCGCATCTACTGAGTCCATCCGTAAACATGTTCTCCGACACTCTGAGAAACATCCAGGACGATTCACTTTTCGGGATTGAAGAAGCGGCCCGCAGCATCCAACGCCAGGATGCCAGCGAGCGCTCGGGGCAGGCTTACACAATAGCCGCGCTATGCCACCGCCGACTCGCAATCTGCGCAGTGCTCTTGGATGCCCGACCTGACCGTTTCCTTGCGCACCTTTGCCATTCCGCTCACGCGCGCCTGTATTTTCTGCGACTGGTCGCGGGCGGCCACGCCGCAGAGCCTCAGTACATATGCGCAAGCAAAGAGTTTTCATTCATCGACGCGATTGCTGCCGGGCAGTATGCATTGTCCGTGGATATCGCGAAGCTTTCCGCAAGACATCATGACCCGGCGCATGAGTATGAGGATGATTTCCTCCTACACCACTTCCTTCAGCAGTTCTTTCTGAAGACCATCGGGGCAACGGAGGCAAGTCCGACTTCGCTCTCCGCGTTGCTCGACCGGTGGAAGACCGTCCTAGAGGATGGAGAAGACAACTATCTCGAAGCCTGTCGTGCCCTGCTCGAAAAGCAGCCCCTGGCTTTTGATGAAGCCCTACAGGCAATTATCGACGCACGGCTTCTGACGTTCCAGAAGATGAGCCGTAGCTCGGGACCTGAAGAGGAGCTACGGAAGACCGAGGGCGCCCTGTTCATGAACGGCCTCGCCATGCTGCGCCTCGCGGAGCTTCAAGGAATGCAAACGCGATCCGAGTACATATCGATTCCGTCACTGTCCCGAATTCCTGCAGGGCAGCGGGCACCCACTGGGGCCGCATGGCTGGTTCCTCAGCCTGATTGGGTGGACTGAGAAAATGAATGCCGCTCCTTTGCAGGAGCGCAGAGTCGTTCATGCCCCTCCTCGTCCAAACTAGCCTCGTGGAGAGCAACTGACGTGACGAACATGCTGACCTGGCGACCTCCCCACTGGAGCAACTACGAGACGCACCTCGATGAGGCAGCGTTCCGCTTGAGCCAGTGGGAGGCAGCACTCGACGCGCCCGACTTCATCTTGGAGGAAGCCGCGGAGCTGGAGGAACAGCTCGCTGCGCATATCGACGGACTCGTCTTGGGCGGGCAGCCCGTCGCTATTCAGCTGCTGGAGCCCTCGCTGGCCGCCGCAGAGCCAGAACACATCACCGTGGCCGCGCTGTCCCTCCTCAAGGGCGCAGCCCCCTCCGGTACCACAGCGGTGCTCAGCGCGCTTGAGTCGGCCGAACCGCCCGCGCTCGCCGCTCTCCAGCGCGCATTAGGACTCGCCCCCTTTCCAGCACTTCTTTCGAGCCTTCCCGCCCTGCTGCAGAAGGATGACGCGCTCCCGGAACTGCAGGCGCTTGTGCTCGATACACTCGGCCAGCACGGAGTCGCCACACACCAACAGTGCTTGCCCTGGATCACGCATCCCGTGCCACAAGTAGCCGCCGCTGCGCTTCGCGCCGCCAGCCGCTCCCGACTGCCACTGGAGCCCGCCCACATTCAGCGCGCGATGAACTCAGCCTCATCCGACCTGCGCGATGCCGCCATCGTCGCGGGACTGCTATCCGGGCACAGCGCTGCGTGGACTGCCTGCCAGGCCGTTGCGGCACCGGGCGGCACCGGTGGGAGACTGCCCTTGCTCCTGCTGGGACTGAACGGCGACGAACGGGATCTGAAACGCCTCCTCGAGCGGCTCTCCGACAAATCACTTCAAGCAGACGTGCTCTGGGCATTGGGGTTCTCCGGCCGATTGGATGCTGCCAATGCCTGCGTGGAGCTGCTGGGACAGGGCCCCATCGCCGCGCTCGCGGGCGAGGCCTTCAGCGCCATCACCGGATTGCGCATTGAGGGAGACTTCGCGATACCGAAGGACGAGCAAGAGGCGGAAGAACCCGTGCCGCTGGAAAACGATGACTTGGACGCGGACCTCAAGCCGAAACCCGAGGATTCACTGCCCACTCCCAACGCGATGACAGTGACGGCATGGTGGCAGCAAACCCGGCCGAAACTGGACGCCAGACAGCGCTACCTTTCGGGTCAGCCCCATCAGCCCCAAGTCCTGCTCGATGCACTCATCAGCGCGCCCATGCGACGGCGGCATGCGCTTGCACTGGATTTGGAGTTGCGCAGCCGGGGCGCCCTCCGAGTGCCGACACGCATGTTCGTGGCACAGCAAGTCGAGGCGTGGAAGAAGGCCCAGGGGGCGCCAACATCGACCTTCAACCGCCCTTTTGCCGAGGCACTCCGAAGCTGAGGCGCGCGTCATGGGCGGGAGGAGGCGCATCCCGTTCAACAGCGGGCCATGAGCCGCTCCGCGAGACTGCCTAGCGGTATGGGCTTCCCCAGTACGCGGCTGTCAAAGAGAAAGGTGCCTAGCCGGAGGAGGCAAGACGCACGGATCGCGCGCTCTTCATGAATGGTTTAGCGCTATGGCGGTTGGCGGAACTGGGCGGACTCGCTACTCAGCGGGAGTACCCCAACATCCCCAGATTTGCCCGGCTGCCCGTATCCAAGCTGGCATTGCCTCCGGACGCGTGGAAGACACCGAACGAAGCGCTACCGTCCTAGCGTCTCCCCAGTGCGCATCCGCTCATGTCACGGAGGCATCCATCAGCCGCCTGCTGACACCGTGGGCGGCAGGTCACCCACGCCCAGCCGCTCCACCAGCAGCGCCAGACTCCGGCCCACGATGGCGCGCCGGATCTGACCTCGGTCCCCAGTGAAGACGTGTCGTTCCACCGTGGCCTGTCCACCCCGCTGGAGCACCGCGAGGTAGGCCAGGCCCACGGGCTTCTGCGGCGTGCCGCCTCCGGGCCCCGCGATGCCTGTCTCCACCAGAACCCAGTCCGCCGTGGAGCGCGCCAAAGCACCATGGGCCATGGCCTCCACGGCTTCAGCGCTGACGGAGCCATGTGCTTGCAGCAACGCCAACGGGACGCCGAGCTGCTCCACCTTGGACTCATACGAGTAGGGAATGAAGCCACGCTCGACTACCGCGGAGGCGCCGGGCACCTCCGTCAACGTCGCGCCCAGCAGTCCTCCCGTGCAGGCCTCCACCAACGCCAGGCGAACGCCCGCCGCACGACACCGCTCCAGCGCCTGTCGCGCCAAGTCCTCCAGGGATGCTTCCGTCATGCGCCCCACTCCATCCCATCCGAGGCGGACCTGCACGCCCAAGGACGGTCGCGCCATGCGGTCCCGGCAGTTTCCTCGCTCGGGGCGCCGCGTCCGAGGCCGCCGTAGCAGCCGGACGTGGGGCCCCGTGGCCGCACCGGGGCGAGGACACCGTCCACGGTCGCGCAGTCCGTTGACCGACATCCCCTGGCCGCACTCCGGGTGCCCTCGGCGGCGGATTCCTTGACCCATCCGCGCCTGTGCGCAACAGAGTGCCGCCCGTGTCCTGGCGAGCGTGGAAGGTTGGAGTCCTGGCCCTGATGGCCGCGTTCCTGGCGGCCTGTGCGTCCAGGCCGGCGGCCCCTGTCCCTTTGCCAGTCCCAGCAGAACCGGTCGTCATGGGCCCGGTCGCCGAGGCCGAGGCCTATCTGCGCGCCTGGGCCGCGGGGGATGTCGCCTCCATGCGGCGCGCCGTCGTCAACCCGCCCGCGTACTTCGAGGTGATGCACCAGCAGTTCCGCGACGGGCTGCGCATCGTCTCCTCCCAGTTCGAGCTCGGGCCGTTCCAGCGCGATGGCGACGCCAGGGTGGCCACCTACCGCGCCGTGCACCTGCTGCGCGGGCTCGGGGAATGGGAGCTGGACGGAGCGCTGCGCTTCGTCCGTCACCAGGGCCAGTGGCGCGTTCAGTGGACTCCCGCCGCGCTGCACCCCGAGGCCCGCGAGGGTGACCTCTTCTCCCGCACCCGCACGGCCCCGCTGCGGGCGGATATCCTCGACGCGCAGGGGACACCGCTCACCCTGCAAGGCGAGGTCATCACCATCGGCGTCGACCCCACCCGCGTCCGGAGCCGCGCGGACGTGGCGGCGGCGCTCCAGGCACACGCCGGCGTGAGCACCGCACAGTTCGACGCGGCGCTGAGCGCGGCGGGCACGGCGACGAGCCGCTTCGTGCCCATCATCGACCTGCCCCCCGCGCGCTACCAACAGGTGCGCCCGGCGCTGGCCCCCGTGCCCGGCATCTTCTTCCGCCGCAAGAGCGCCCGCACCCCGGCGGACGGCTTCGCGGCGCACACCCTGGGCCGCGTTGGCGAGGTGACGGCCGAGCTGCTGCCCCAGATAGGCCCCACCTATCTGCCTGGAGACCTCGTGGGCCTGTCCGGTCTGGAGCGGGCATACGAGGTCCAGCTCGCGGGCAGCCCCTCCGGTGACGTCCTGCTCATGCGCCCCTCGGGCAAGACGCAGGTCCTCTTCCACTTCGAGGGTGAGCCGGGAGCGCCCCTGTCCACCACGCTGCGCCGCGAGGTCCAGGCCGCCGCGGAGGCCGCGCTCGACGGTGTGGCCCACCCCGCGGCCCTCGTCGCCGTGGACAGCGCCACGGGGGCCATCCTCGCTGTGGCCAGCCGGCCGCTCTCGCAGCCGCTGCACCGTGCCCTCACCGGCCGCTACCCGCCCGGGTCCACGTTCAAGGTCGTCACCACGGAGGCGCTGCTCGCCCGAGGCATGCGGGTGGACTCCCCTGTCGCGTGCCCGCCGATGACGATGGTGCGCACCAAGCCCTTCCGGAACTTTGAAGGGGAGTCCATGGGTGACACCACGTTGAGGCAGGTGTTCGCCCACTCGTGCAACACCGCGTTCGTGACGCTCGCGACGGGAATCGGCGGTGATGCGCTGAGTGCCGCGGCTCGCCGCTTCGGCTTTGATGTGCCCTACTTCCCCGGGCTGACATCCGCCGGTGCATCGTTCCCCGCGCCCGCGGATGCGATTGAGCTGGCGGCCGCCGCCATCGGTCAGGGACGGGTGCTTGCGACGCCCTTGCACATGGCCTCGGTCGCGGCGGCTGCGGAGTCCGGCGAGTGGCGCGCGCCCTATCTCGTGGAGGGGCTGGACGGCGGACCGAGCAGCTTGCTCTCGAACGGCGTCCGGGCGCCTTTGTCCGCGCTGATGCGCGCCGTCGTGATGGAAGGCTCCGGGAAGGCCGGCCGGCAGGTGCCCGGGCTCGGCGGCAAGACAGGCACCGCCGAGTTCGGCACCGTGGCGCCGCTGCCCACGCACGCGTGGTTCATCGGGTTTCGAAAGGGCGTGGGATTCGCCGTCCTGGTGGAAGGCGGTGGCGTGGGCGGGCGCGTTGCAGCGCCCATCGCCGCGAAGTTCGCTGGTGCGCTGTAACGCACGCGAGCGCTCTTTCACACACAGGCTCCGCAACGACGCAGCACCACGCAAGGCCCTAGCGCGCGGCGTTCCTCCCGCCGCGCGCCGCCGGTGCTCAGGCTCCGCGACGACGCAGCGCCACGGCCAGTCCCGCGAACGCCAACACCACCCACAGCGCCACCGCGCCCGGCCCCGTCGCGTTGCAGCCGCCACCGCCCACGTCCGCGCCGCTATCCGGCGGAGTGCCCGCATCGGGCGTCTGCGGCCCCGCGTCCGGCTGCTGAGTGCCCGCATCCAGCGTGCCCGTGCCCGCGTCCGGCTGCTTCGTCAGCGTGCTCTCATCGAAGTACGCGCCACACGCCGGGTCACTCACACCGGCCGCGCGGTGGTCCAGCGCCAGTGCATAGGCGCCCGCGCCGAAGCCCGCCATGGGCGCGTTGTACTTATACGTGCCGTTCAGCTCGTCATACGTCTCCGCCACGGCCAGGTAGTTCTTCAGCGACTGGTCCGTCACCCACTTCAGCACGCGGTCAGCACGCGCCGCATCGCCGCCCATGCGCTTGGCCATCGCGCCGCGCAGGCTGACGATGACCCACTCCGCGCTGTCGTACTCGCCACCCCAAGGGCTCATATCCGCGCCATCCGGGTGGTCATACCGGTCATCGTTGCGCTGCCAGCCCGCCCCCGCCGGTGAGGACAGGCGCAGGTCCAGTCCATGATAGGTCGCCTGGGCAATCTTCCCCGCCGGGTCGAACAGCTCGAAGGCGAACGCGTCGAACACCGCCGCGTCCCAGTAGCCCCTGCCCTTCCTCAGTTCCTCCAGGTTCGAGGCCAGCGCGAACTTGCTGTCCGTCAGCTTCTCCGCCATCGCCCGGCGCAAGGACTCGCCCGCCTGCCGGTAGCGCTGCGCGCGCTCCGTGTCGCCCACCCGCTGCGCCAGCTCTGCCGCGTCACACAGGCCGCGCGCCGCCGTGAGGCTGGTGTACGTCCACGACCGCTGCCGCCCCTTCCAGTGCGTTTCCCAGATGGACGAGTCCGGACGGATGAGCCCCGTCACCGGGTTGATGAGCGCCACCAGTGCGTCCCCCACCTTCGTGGACACCGTGGGCCAAGTCTGGTCCACCAGCGTGGTGTCGCCCGTCGTCCGCTCGTAGTGCCGCAGCGCCCACAGGAAGAGACCGAAGCCGTCGAACTCGATGTTCGGCCCCGCCTCGTTGAAGTCCGTCTCCTCCACGCCGAAGCCGTGGTAGCGCGTGAGGGTGATGATGTACGGCGGCATCGAATACGGCTCCAGCTCACGCCAGTGCTGGAAGCGGCCACTGTCCGCGTTGAGGTAATAGGACAGCGCGTCGCGCGCATCGCTCTGCATGCCCAACGTGGCCATGGCCGCCACCGCGTAGGCCCCGTCCCGAATCCAGGCGTACGTCCACTGCCCGGGCGGCAGGCTCGCCAGCACCGCGCCGTAGCCCGCGTGGCGAACCACGCCTGGCAGCGACGCCGGCGTTCCGTCAGGCGCCTTGAAGCGCGTGCGGCGCGGCTCGCCATCCCGCGACAGGAACTCGCGCAGGTACACGTCGCGCGAACGCACCTGCGCCATGTGCAGCACCACCGCCGAGTGCCGCAACAGGGACTCCTCGTCCGCCGACATGCCCGCGGGCACCTTCACCGTGTCCGTCTGGAATGCCGCCCACCGCGCCACTTCCGCGTCCACCAGCGCCTGGGCGCTGGACGCGCCCGCGTACTCCGTCAGCCACTGCCGCACCGTGGCCCCGGCCGCGGGGTCACCGTGGCGCGCGAAGGCCACACCCACACACCGCTCCGCGCCCGCCGGGATGTCTCCCAGGTTGAACTGGTACGCCGTCGCCCAGCCCGTGCCCGCCGAGGGCTGCGCCGTGAAGTCCTGCAGGTCCTGCCCGCCGCCCCCATTCACCACCGCGTAGGCATTCTGCGGGCCCGTCGTCGTGGACAGCCACGCCGACTTCCGGGCCACCGCGCCCAGCGGCCGCGCCACCAACACACCCGCGAAGCCCTTCTCCACGAAGTCGTCGCCGCTCAACTCCACCGTCTCGCCATTCTCATCCACGTCCGCCATCACGCCCGGACGGCCGAAGCCCAGGTGGAAGTTGTGGAGCGAGAAGGCACTCACGCCCGTGACGGCCGACGTGCCGGTGTTGCGCACGCGCAGCGCCATGACGAAGGACGCGTGCGGCAGGCCCTGCGGCGCGAAGACGAACGTCGTCGCCTCCAGCGTTCCCACCCGCTGCACCAGCGCGCCCAGCCCCGTACCACCCGTCTTCTCCGGCGCCCATGCCGCGTAGCCGCTGGCGTCCCGGTCCGCCTCCTGCGTGCTGAGCCAGCGCTGCGTGCCCCCGGAGCGCAGCCCGAAGAACGCGTCGAAGAGCAGGTCGCGGGCGTGAATCACCTTCGGCTGGCCATTCTCGAAGATGTCATTGCCCGCCGCGTCGATGACGGGCTCCTCGGTGGCGAACAGGTGCTCGCGGAAGTGCGTCACCTTGCGCTGCTCCACGTCCAACATCACCGCGCCATGCCCGTTGGACGACGGCAGGCGCAGGAAGGAGCGCTGGATGGGGACCTCCGCGCGGGCGCCAGCGCCCACGGTGCACAGCAGCGCGAGGAGCAGCACGGGCGGCTGGCCAGGTCGGCGATACAGGCGGGGGGTGGGAATCATCCGGCGGATTCTGGGACCCTTCCCGTCTCAGGCCAACGGTCTTGCTGACCTTCCCGGAAATGGCTGTTTCAAATGGGGGTTCAGCCCGGACTCTGGCGCCTCCGCGCAACCACCTGTCGCCACCCTCTCCCCAAGAAATGGGACTCATCACGTACTGACTGGTGACGCGGCACCGGACGACCCACCGCCGCAGGGGACCTCATGACTTCGCTCGCCCGGCCCGCGAGGCTGACCTGGCAGAACGGCGGCACCTTCCTTCGCGTCCTGCTGACGCAGGTGCTCTACGTCGCCCCGCTCTTCTGGTTCATGGAGCTGGCGCAGAACGTGGCCTGGCGGTGGATGAATGGGGACTGGGGTTGGGTGTTCCCCAAGTCGCCGTACCACTGGTTCTCCTTCGGGAGCCTCATCCTGTGGGCCGGCTGCGTGGCGCTCCTGTGGAGCCTGCACTTCTTCTGGTTCTACCCACGCCGCGTGAAGGTCTGGCCGCGGCTGGCCATTGGCGCCGGGGTGTGCTGGGCAGGCGAATGGGTGGGCGGCTACGTCGCGGCCAATGTCTTCAACCATCCGCTCCAGGTGTGGCCCGGCTCACCGCTCGTCTACGTCCACTACAGCGCCCTGTTCTTCTGGGTGAGCAACTGCATCGTCTATCACCTGCTCACCAACGACGTGGTGGACCTCACGCCCGAATACGACGCGCCTCCGACGACGACGCGCCGCGCCCAGGTGGCCTGAGACTCACGCGCCCTGAGGCAGCTTCAAGCGCGCGCGGCAGCCCTTGCCCTCGGGGCGATTCTCCAGGCGCAGGCTGCCCCCGTGGGCCTCCGCGATTTGCCGGCTGAGCGCCAGGCCGATGCCGCTGCCCTGCGGCTTGGTGGTGAAGAAGGGCACGAAGAGGTTGCCCGTGTCCGTCATGCCGGGGCCCTCGTCCTCCACCCAGACCTCCACCGCGCCCGGCGACAACACGGCCCACGACACCCAGACATCCCCTGCGGCCTCCGGAGCGGACAGCACCGCGTCCACCGCGTTGCGCACCAGGTTGATGAGCAGCTGCTCCAACTGGTCCACGTCGCCGCGCAGCACCAAACCGGGGCCCACGCGCACACCCACCTTCCGGCGCTTCTCCAGCGCGGCCACCCGGCGCACCCACGCGTCCACCTCCACGGCGCCTGGCGTCGGAGGCGGCAACCGCGCGAGGCTGGCGTAGGCGGACATGAAGCGCGCCAGTGATTGGGAGCGACGGGCGACGATGCCCAGTCCGCTCTTCGCGTCCTCTTCCCAATCGGACGGACGCGGCGCCATGAGCAACGTGTCGCGCAGCGCCTCCGCGATGGAGCCGATGGGCGCCAGCGAGTTGTTGATTTCGTGGCTCAACACCCGCACCAGCCGTTGCCAGGCCTCGCGCTCTTGCTCACGCAATGCCAGCCGCAGGTCCGCAAGCACCACCAACTGGTGCGGCAGGCCGCCCTGCCGGAAGGAGCCTCGCCGCAGCTCATAGGGGCCGCCCTCCTCCGCGAAGGAGCGCGTCAGCCTGCGAGGCACGTCGCCCTCCAGCAGGTCCGTCAGGCCCAGGGCTCCGGCGCCCTTACCCACCAACTGCGAGCGTGACGCGCCCAGCAGCCGCTCGCCCGCGCGATTCACCAGCCGCAGCGTGCCCGCCACGTCGAAAGCCAGCACGCCGACGTCAATCTCCTCCATCACCTGCTCCAGGAGCGCGCCCGCCTCCAGCACTCCCAGCCGCTGCTCGCGCAGGGTGTCCCCCAGCGCGTTCACCTCCAGCAGCACCTCGCCCAGCGCATCCCCCGCCCGCGCGCCTCGGCCGCGCACGGAGTAGTCCCCTTCGCGCAGGGCGGCCAGCAGGTTGGCCACCGCGTGCAGCGGCCGCATCACCCGTTCGCGCACCAGCAGGCCCACGCCCAGGAAGGTGCCCACCACCAGGGAGGTCAGCGTCCACTGCACCTTGGAAGAGAAGTCCCCCAACCACACCAGCACGAGCGCGGCCACCGAGCCCGGCAGGCCCGCGAGCCACGCGAGCCCGAGCACCTGCAGGTCATGCGGCGGTGGCCTGCGCTCCTCGCTCACCGAGCGCCCTTGATGCCGTAGTACTGGAGCCGCCGGTACAGCGCGCTGCGCGACAGCCCCAGCCCCTTCGCCGCCTCGCTCACGTTGCCTTCGTGCCGCGCCAGCGCCCGCTCGATGAGGTAGCGCTCCACCTCCTCCAGCGTCATCTCCTCCAGCCGCGCCATGCCCTCGCGGCCGGCCCGCTTGAGCAGCAGGTCCTCCTGCGTCACCTCGTCACCCGACGCCATCAGCATCGCGCGCTCCACCGCGTGCTCCAGCTCGCGCACGTTGCCCGGCCACGCATAGGCCAGCAGGGCCTCCAGCGCCTCCGAGGACAGCCGGACGTTGGGCCTGCCGTAGCGCCGGCCCTGTTCGGCCAGGAAGTGCGCGGCCAGCAGCGGGATGTCCTCGCGACGCTCGCGCAGGGGCGGAAGCTGCACCTCCACCGTGTTGAGGCGGTACAGCAAATCTTCCCGGAAGCGGCCCTCCGCCACCGCCCGCGACAGGTCCACGTTGGTGGCGCTCACCACGCGCACGTCCACCCGCCGCGTCTTCGACGAGCCCACCGGATGCAGCTCGCCCGTCTGGAGCACGCGCAGCAGCTTGGCCTGCTGCGACAGCGGCATGTTGCCAATCTCGTCCAGGAAGAGCGTGCCGCCGTCCGCCAGCTCGAAGCAGCCGATGCGGTCCGACTTCGCGTCCGTGAAGGCGCCCTTCACGTGGCCGAACAGCTCGCTCTCGAAGACACCCTCGGACAGGCCGCCGGAGTTGACCGCCACGAAGGCCCGCTCGGAGCGCGTGGAGCCCCCATGAATCAGCCGCGCCACCACCTCCTTGCCCGTGCCGTGCTCGCCCGTCACCAGCACGTTGGCGCCAGACGGCGCCACCCGCTCGATGAGCCGCCGCACCGGCTGCATGGACCGCGACTCGGACACCATGGCGAGCTGATTGCCCTGCCCCCGGCGCAGGTGCTGGTTCTCCTCCTCCAGCCGGCGGCTGCGCTTCAACGCCCGGCGCAGCTCCAACTGGGTGCGCAGCGTGGCCAGCAGGCGCGTGTTGTCCCAGGGCTTCTGCACATAGTCGCGAGCACCGGCGCGCATGGCCTCCACCGCGCCCTCCACGCTGCCCCACGCCGTCATCACCACCACCGGCAGGGACGCATCCTGCGCGCGGATGCGGCCAAGCAGGTCGATGCCCTCCTGCCCGGAGGTGGTGTCGCGCGCGTAGTTCAGGTCCATCAGGACCAGGTCCACGTCCTCGGCCTCCAGCGTGGCGAGCGCACCCGCGGGCGACTGCGAGGTGACGACGGTGAGTCCATCCCGCTTGAGGAGCAGCCGGAGGGCCTCCAGGACGTCCGCCTGGTCGTCGGCGACAAGGACACACGGAGGCCGCGCGGCGGCGC